>JAHELQ010000083.1 GCA_024644125.1 Candidatus Aminicenantota bacterium
CTTTGAAAAGGCGAGGCCGATATCGGCGTCCATCGCTTCTCCAGGGCCGTTAACTTCGCAACCCATGATCGCCACCGTCAGGTTTTCTTTTGGTTTTAGCGAGGCGATGTCGCGTTCGATTTTTTCCACAATAGGGATCAAATCGACAGAGGTTCGAGAACATGTCGGACACGAGATGATTTCGATCCCCCCCTTCTGGAGGCCCAGGGCCCTGAGAATGTGTTTGCCCACCCGGATCTCTTCCACCGGATGCGCGGTGAGGGAGACACGGATCGTATCGCCGATCCCGTTCAACAACAGGCTGCCGATTCCAATTGCCGACTTGACCGTCCCGGAGAGCAGAGTTCCGGCTTCGGTTATTCCCAGATGAAGAGGATAATCGCAGGATTGGTCGATCTGCCGGTAAGCGGTTACGGTTTCGCGCACATCGGATGATTTTACCGAGATTTTGATCTGAAAGAAATCCTGGTCTTCGAAAAATTTAATCCAATCCATCACTGAATGAGTCATTGCTTCGGTTTTGGAAATCCCCGGCTTCCTGTATTTTTTTTCTATGGAACCGAAATTCACTCCAATGCGAATGGGAATTTGGCGGGCTCCGGCCTCGCCGAGGATTTCGATCAACCGGCTGCGGCTGCCGATATTACCTGGGTTGATGCGAATGCCATGAGCGCCGGCCCTGATAGATTGGAGCGCGAGATTCGCATCGAAGTGGATGTCGGCGATCACTGGAAGGGGCGACTGGTGAACGATGCGGCGGAAGGATTCCAGGGCGTCCGCCGCTGGTACCGCCACCCGGATAATCTGGCAGCCGGCGGTATAGAGTTGGCGGATTTGAGTCAATGTCGCGTTTGTGTCGCGAGTGTCGGTGGAGGTCATGGATTGTAGGGAGACCGGGTGATTGCCTCCGATTCCGACTTGTCCCACAAAGATTTCTTTTTTCATGGTGCAATTATATCAGGTAAGCGGGTTTTTGTTAAATGAGTGGTGGAAAACCGGAGGGCGATCGTTGCCGACTGCCCTCCTATGGAATAGATATGAGTGAGAGGAATGGTTAAATTTTCAGCATTTTAATACTGCCGTTCACTGTTTTTAATTCTACCTCATAAGCGCCGCTGCCGACAGTGCCTTTGGCGCTCTTGCCGATAAATCCCTTCTTTATCGTGATTGCTGAAAAATCACTTTTGATGCTACCGTTTAAGGTATCGGCATCGAAGCTGAATTCGGAATCTCCAGTAAGTTCAAGTTTTACGCTGCCATTGACGGTTTTCCCTTTGAAATTGCCCGCCAGTTTTTTCTTGCAATATATTCCGACGCTGCCGTTGACTGTATCGAAGTCCGCATCGGTGAATCCGCCCTGCATCACGATTTTCCCATTTACTGTTTTAGCGTTCAACTGGCCATAATTCCCCTCTAGATTAAGTTCTCCATTGACGGATTTGGCTGTGGTCTCTTTCAGGTTTTCAGGAATCCACGCTTCGAAATTTACTCGGGCATTTGAATGGGATTTTAACCGCTTTGTGTAGATTTCCAATTCGTTTTCTGTGTAATCGAATACGATGTCCACATCTTCGAGCTCAGCCTTCTTATCGGCAATTTTCACGGCTTTTATCACGACTTCGCTTTTTGAGTGGGTTTGGACAGTAATGGTGCCATTGATGTTTTTCAGAGAAAAAACGCCGTTTTTATCGAGTTTGAATGTCTTTTCGATTTTTTCCTCGAAATTGGCGCCGAACGCGCATGTTACCAGGAATGTGAATGCGATGATGAATACTTTTACTTTCATGTGATCCTCCTAAATCTGCATAATACTTATAAACGTATCAGCACTGCGTGAAGTTCCATTAAATGGTTATTTTGACTCCGTTGGATATTTGTGGTACAAATTTTGGATGATTTACTATTTATCATTGGGTTCCAATACCGGGGATCGGCGGTTCTATATGCGGGAGGCGCTCGATTTTTTAGGTTGCATCGGCCAAATAAAGAGAGTATCCTCTTTGTATTCCACATCGCCTGTTGGAATGCCCGCGGGTACCGGAATGTTTTTGAATCAGGCGGTCATTCTCGATAGCCCCGAAGAGCCGGGTGATTTACTAATTAAAGTGAAAGAATTTGAGCGACGGATGGGGCGTGATCCTGAGAATTCCCATTATACCGACAGAACCATCGATATCGATATTCTAATGGCTGGAAACTTGATCATCAATTCCAAACGGTTGACAATTCCCCATCCGGAGATGACCAGGAGGGCGTTTGTCCTTGTGCCGCTGGTGGAAATAGCCCCGGATCTCAGTCATCCCATATTTGGGAAATCTCTGTCTCTATTGCTCTTTGAGCTATCGTCTTCAGAACGTATCAAAAAAGCCGGTCTGTGATTGTTTTTTAAACTACAATTTTCGACACACCAACTTCACGGTACCTTTTTTCCCGAGGAAAACCTCCATATCGTCGGTCAATTCCTTTTCCTGCACCCTCTCGCCGTCAATGTAAACCCCGTTGGTGGAGCCGTTATCGATGATGGTGACGCTGCTGTTTTTTACAGACAAGGAGCAGTGAATTTTAGATACGATCAATTCCGGGATAATAATTTGAGCCTGCGCAGGGTCTCGCCCGATGGTGAGTTCGCCCTCCAGGAGTTTATGGGTTCTCACAATTTGATCGTTGATCAATATATCGATCTCCGCCACCGGTTTTGGTGAAGCGGCTTTCATCATATGGGTTTTAGGCGAATCGTCCTCGGGGCTTTCGAGAAGTTGTGTGTTCAGCAGTTCTGAGTTTTCTATTCTTTGGGTTTTGAGCAAATCCTTTGGGGAAGAAATCAACTGTGTCTTCAGCGGATCGGGATGTTCCAGCGTGATATCGCCATTGGCAAATCCGACTTCGTCCATAACCTCGATGATAGGTTCGTCAATTTCCGGCAACTCTTGTTCATCCAGAGGCTCTTCCGGAATTTCAAGGTCCGGGACTTCAGATTTTTTTTCTTTCTTTTTTAATATTAGCAAAACAATGGAACCGATTAAAATCACTCCACACAAAATAATGACTATTGTAAAAAAATTATTCTCCATAGTTCCTCCAAAGCGATGGACCTCTTTGCGGATTATTCATTGGTTTTTATCCTTTCATATTTGTCGAGTTCACCAAGCATTTCCATTGCACTTTGATACCTGTCTTCAGGCCGCTTTTTCAATGTGCGCAAGATGAATTCGTCGAGCTCTTTTATGATTTGTGGGTTACGTTTGGATGGGGGGGGCGGTGTCTCGTGTATTTGTTTTTGTTGAATTTCCTCATCGGTGTATTCATCAGCGCAAAATGGCGGGACGCCGGCGAGCATCTCATAAAAAGTAATACCCACAGAATATATGTCTGTTCTTGAATCGATAGCTTTTCCCGACAGTAGTTCGGGAGAAGAATAGCAGGGCGTTCCCATCACGAATCCGCTCATTGAGGGTTCCCAGGTTCCCAGGATCTTCGCGATGCCGAAATCCGACAGTTTTACCTGTCCCAATTTGGTAACCAGGATGTTGCCCGGTTTGATATCCCGATGGATGATGTTTTGGGAATGGGCGTAGTTCAAGCCCCGCAAAATTTGCTTGAAGTACTGGAAAATGTCCGCCATCTTCATCGGATACGTTTCCTGAAGTAACGCCTTCAACGACTTCCCATCGACGTACTCCAATATGATGATGTAGTCTTTGTCGATAATTTCGAATGAAAACACCGTTACAATGTTCGGATGGTTGAGTTGAGCGTGCATCCGGGCTTCTGTTTTAAATTTTTCAATCAAATGACGATTGCTCAACAATTCCGGGTGAATAACTTTTAAGGCCACCTGGCGGTTTAGCATGGTGTCTATGGCAGAATAGATCGAACCCATCCCACCGACTCCGATTTTTTCTTTAATCAAGTAGTTCGCCAGCTTTTTTCCGGTTTCAATCATTTTTGTTGTACGAGGGGGGCGGCGGAATTTGTTATGCCTATACTCAATAAGGGCAGGCCAAGGAAACAGAGAAACACGAAAAACGACCATTTCTTTTTTTTATGATCAAGTTCACTGATATCGATTGGTTCTGTGTTTTTTGATTTTTTACGCTTTCCCACTTCAATGATCAAGACGGTGATATTGTCAATTCCGCCATTGTCGTTGGCAGCTTCGATCAAACGCTCCACTGCCTCTTCCGGAGGGTATGAAAGTGCATATTCCAGGATGACTTCGTCGCTGACCATGTTGTTGAGTCCGTCGGAACAAATGATAAATATATCGCCATCCCGTAGTTCGATATCGCTCCTGGCTTCTGGTTCGAAGGATTCCTGCGCTCCCAGGGACATGTACAAAATATTTTTTTGAGGATGCTCCCTGGCCTCTTCTTCAGTGATCCTTCCCTCCTCCACCATTTTTTCGACGAAGGTTTGGTCGCGAGTAAGCTTTGACAGCCGTTCTTCTCTAACCAGATATATCCTGGAGTCGCCCACATGGATTATGTGGGCGTGGGAATCATATACCGCGAATGCAGAGAATGTCGTTCCCATCCCTGATTTTCTGGGATCGCTGGCAGCCATTTGCAGAATGGAATCATTCGCTTTGTAGATGGATTCTTCCATGGAGTCTATGATCTTCATTCCCGCAGACCGCCGCAATTTGTACTCGTCGAGAAAAGTCAATGTTCCATGCCGGGATGCCACATCGCCGGCCTGGTGTCCGCCCATCCCGTCTGCCACAATAAAAAGGTATTCAAGGGGGCTTAATTTTTCATTAAGAAAAAAATCCTCATTGGTGCGTCTCGATTTGCCAATGTCGCTTTTACCAAAAAATTTTATGTCCATGCAAAAACCTGAATCGCTCCTATACCAAGAGGATTTGCTTGTTAAACATTCTTTTAGCACATAAGGTTTTTTTTGTCAAATTATAGGGCTTTATAGGCGAATATTTTATCATCCGGTAATCTTTTCGATTATGTCCGATGTGGACATGCGGGATTGAAATGTAAAGAGGCATAACTCGCCTCCCGATTCTTCGACCTCTTTTCGGCCTACAACGTTCTGGGGCAGATAATCGCCGCCTTTGACCAGAACGTCGATGCGCAGCAAATGTAGAATCAATCGGAGAGGTGTGTCTTCGGAGAAGGGGATGATGAAATCGACATACTGCATCGCTTCCAACAATTCCATCCGTTCCTCGAGAGAAAAAACCGGACGTTTCTCCCCTTTCAACCGTTTGACCGAGGCGTCGTCGTTAATCCCAACAATTAAAATGTCGCCTTTGCTTTTGGCGAATTCTAACAATTCGATGTGCCCTGCGTGCAAGACGTCGAACACGCCGTTTGTAAAAACGATTTTTTTCTGTTGGTATCTTTCCAGCTCGCGGTTCAGTTTTGCCGCATCGCGATAGATTTTTTTCATCCCTCTGCGTCGTCCTCGGCAGGAGCTTCTTTTTTTCCCATCTGGATATTTTTTGAGAATTCCCATTCATGAGCTACTCTAAGCACACCGACATCCCGATGGTTGGATACAACGTGGAATGTGTATTGGAAATGGTGATAATCGAATGGGAAGCCGTCCCTCTTGTGGACCGCCACATCCAGGAAGTAGGTGCCGTTAACAAGGTTGAGCGCCGGTATCCGGATAGTCACCGTTCCCTTTCCGGCGATGTTTTGCGACGTGTAGCTCTCCATCACCGTATTGGTTCCATAACAACAAATTCCGCCTGTGTTGAAGATACCGAGCCCGAAGGCAAAATCGGTTTCATCGATGTGAGACACCACATCAAAGCTGACGGTTAGCGGTTCGTCCGGTTTATAGATATATTTTTCCTTACCTGCGCCGTCCATCATCTTGACGTTGTTGATCTCGATTTCCTGGCTGCCCCAGCGTTTTTCTTGCGCCTGGGATTCTTCTGCTTCTTTCTCTTCTTCCTCGTGTTTTTCCTCAGCCTTTTTTTCGTCTTTTTTGCCGATGTATTCGAGGTATGCATCCACTACCCGTTTGGGATAACCTTGCATTTCGATACGTCCGTTTTTGAGCCAGATTACTTCGTCGCTGATCCGTTCGACTGTTGACAGGTCATGGGAAACAAAAATGATGGTTTTCCCCTGCCGCTTGAATTCGTTGATCTTGTCCAGGCACTTGGGGACGAAGGAGGCGTCGCCTACTGCCAGCACTTCGTCGATGAGCAAGATGTCGGGATCGACATTGGTGGCGATGGAGAAGCCGAGCCTCATGTACATACCGGAGGAGTATGATTTGACCGGATTGTCGATGAAATCTTCCAATTCCGCGAAGCGCACGATATCATCATATTTTTCCTGGATTTTTTTCCGGGTTAGGCCTAAGATGATGCCGTTGATGAAGATGTTTTCGCGGCCAGATATTTCCGGGTGGAATCCGGCGCCCAATTCGATCAAGGCGGAGATCCGGCCATTGGTGACGATTTCGCCGGATGTGGGCTTGCTGATGCCCGCCAGGATTTTTAACAATGTACTCTTTCCCGAGCCGTTTTCGCCGATGATACTGATGGTGGTTCCATCTTTAACATCGAAGCTCACTCCTTTCAAGGCTTCAAACCGTTCGCTGTCCGCCAGGTCGGCAAAGAGGGTCCGGTCAATGAACGCGCTCTTCAAGGTTAGAAATTTATGTTTATGCGAGAATTTTTTATAGAATTTCTTCAGATTGGTGACTCTGATTGGATGCATGTTATACCTCTTCCACGAACGTATCTCTCAGTTTGTCGAAAATGAGATAGCCCAGATAGAACAACGCGATACCCACCGCCAATGTCACAGGCAATTTTTTCCAGTGGGGTAATGTGCCGAAATAGAATGAATAGTGATATGCTTCGATAATGTGGGTCATGGGATTCAACGACAAGAACAATTTGGCCCAGAAGTGCTGTTGGATTTGGGGCGCCTCGAAGGGGTAGATGATGGGTGTTGCGAAAAACCACAAGGTCAGGAGATTGGTGAGAATATCCTTCAGATCTCTGAAATGAACTGTCAGCGCCGATACCAAAAAGCATAAACCCATCGTGAAGATAAACTGGACAAACACCGCCACCGGGAAAAATAATACCCACATACTAAGGCTCTTTGAGAAAATGATGAAAAACAGGAACAAGATGGGCAGCCCCAGGATGAAGTTGATCATGTTACTGATCACCACCATTATAGGCAAGACTTCCACCGGGAACTGGATTTTTTTGATCAAGTTGCCCTGTACGAACAAGACATTCGACGACTCCAACACCGAGGCGTTGAACCAGGTCCAGGGCAAGAGGCCGGTGAATAGAAATACCGAATAATGCGCTTTCTCAACTATGCCGGGGAAGCGGTTCGGCAGCAATAGCCCGAAAATGACTGAATAAACCAACATGAGGAGCATGGGATTCAAAAAGCTCCACAAAAATCCCAACACCGTGCCTCTATAGCGGGCTTTCAGCTCGCGGGCTACCAGCGTGGTGATGAGTTCTCTATACTTATACAAATCCTTCAATTTTGCTATCATATCAACGTCCTGCAAAAATTTTTTCCATTTCCTCCGAGTAAACGCCTTTATCCTTGAAGATAATTAAGGGTTCAATTTCTTCGGAAACAGTTTCGTAATTTGTTAATTGTACCAGAAATCGGTCCGGCGGTCTATCTTTGAAGGAAAAAACCCGGCGGACCCTATGATTCCAAAATCCGCACCGGCGGGAGAACGAGATAATCTCGTTGAAGCGGTTATAGGGCAGTATCATAAAGAGGCTCCCCTCCTGGGCGAGTATATTTCGAGCCCGCTCCAACAATCGCTTAACCGTGAGGCCGACCTCAAATTTGGCCAATCTGATTTCTTCCACCGGGCTCAATCGGCCGATGCCAGCCTTGACAAATGGGGGATTCGAGAAAACGACCGGGTAGTTCTTGAAATTCCTGTATATCTTGTCGAGGTTTCCTTCGTGAATGAAGCATTTACTCTCGAAGCCGTTTTCGCCGACATTGAGTCGGGCGATGGCCGCCAACCGCGGCTGTAATTCGATGGCGTCGATGCGGCTAAATTTGTTTTTATACAATGCCAAAAGCGATACAATTCCAGACCCTGTTCCGATTTCCAATGCCCTGATGTCCGGTAATGTGGGTAAAAAGTGCGCTAGAAGGGGGGAATCCACTGAGAAGCGGTATCCCTTTTTTCCCTGGTAGACGACTACCTTACGTCTGTAAAAATGGTTAAGGGTCAGTTGATCTCTATCTAAAATCTCAGGCATCCTGCATCACGTATTCGCGGATCAAATTCAAGCTAAAGATCTGGCTCCTGATCCTTACATAATCGCGATCCCCGAGAAAAATCGTGTACCTGCCTTTATTGAGTTTTTCCGAGCTGATGTGCATGTGCACAAGGCCTACCGGTTTTCCCAGGGCTCCTCCGCCGGGGCCGGCGATGCCGGTGATGGAAACGCCGATATCCGAACCGGTCATCCTGCGAATCCCGTCCGCCATCTCCCGTGCGGTTTCGGAAGACACGGCTCCATATTTTTCGAGTGTCTCCTCTCTGACGCCCAACAATTTTTTTTTCAATTGGTCTGAATAGGCCACAACGCCGCCGAGGAACACCTCCGAGCTTCCGGGAATGCTGGTGATTCGGCTGCCCAATCCGCCGCCGGTACAACTCTCGGCAACGCTCACGGTTACGCCTCTACGCTTCAATTCTTCGACGATGTATGCTTCGAATGAGATGTCGCCCTCGGCGAAGAGGTAATCCTTCATGCGCTCTTTGATTTGTTCCGCCAATTGGTCTGTCGGCTCTTGCGCTTCTTCCAATGACTTTCGGGAGCGGCCCATTAAATGGACAGATATGATACCTGGCGACGCCAGAATCGTTGTCCGGATGGATTTACATTTGGTGTAGAGTTCCGCCATCATTTCATCCGCTAGAGATTCGGAAATTTCCACCAATTGGAGGCTTCGGGTATAATGGAAGTAATTGCTCAACGGAGCTATTTTTTCTTCCAGTGTTTTGTCGAACATGGGGCGCATCTCCCGGGGCGGTCCCGGCAGCAACAACACTTTGCACGAGTCAATGTCGATATATTGTCCCGGAGCAGATCCGACGTAATTGGGCAACACTTCGGCCCCTTCGATGACAAACGCCTGCCGGGTGTTGATCTCTGGCATCTCGTAGCCGCGTTTTTTAAAAACCAGACGGATCTTATCTACAATCTCTTCATGGAATATTAGCTCTTTTCTCAGGGCATTGGCGGTAGCTTCGCGGGTGAGGTCGTCCTCTGTGGGGCCCAGACCGCCGGTGATGACTACCAATTGGGTGCGTTTGCAGGCGTTCTTGATCGCCCAGGTCAGCTCCTCCATCGAGTCGCCCACCACCATTTTCATGTCCATCAAGATGCCCTTCTCGTGGAGTTTTCCCGCCACATACAGGGAGTTGGTGTCCATCTTGTCCCGGTCCAACAATTCGCTTCCCACTGCGATAAATATTGCTCTCATAATCGTATACCAATCCTTATCAACCCTCAGTTATATTGCAAAATCCCTAACATGTCAAGGCGGAAGGCGAGGAGATGCACGGGCTTACATGGGCTGGTGGATGATGACGGCGAATCCTATGAACTCTTTGCGAACCGGTTGGTCAGGCGGCGTTGTGCTTTCGTCTGGTTTAATCCGTGGTCAGGAGGTAGGTGGCGAAGGAGGCGAGCCAGTGTTCGCCGGAATAGTCTCCGGAGTGGATGTTCGAAAGGGCGTCGGCGGTATGGACGGATGAGGATCGGATGAGAATTTGCCTGGCTTTGTGGTTGGAGGGGAGGGCGTCGGCGATGTGTTTCATGCACCAGGCGCGGCTGAGATTGAGGCCGTCGAGGTGGACGAGTTTGCCATCGGAGCGGTCGGTAACTGTGGCGGGGGTGAGAAGGTTGGGGGCTTCGTTGTTGACGATTTGGGGTAAGAAGTGGTCGAACCAGGTTGCGAATTGGCCGGGGGGAAGAATTCTTCGCATCAGGTCAGCTTCCAAAAGGCAGGGGCTGAAGAAGTCTTCGCCGCCAGGTTCCCATGTGGCGGGGCAGGCGGTATCGGCGGCGAAATAGTCGAGGGCGCGTTTGACTAGCAGGGCTTCCAGTTGGGAGTTTTTTGCTTTGCGGGCGTAGTCGATGCCGAATGCGATGCCGAATGCGGTGTTGGGGTGGACGCCGGTGCGGATGGGGTAGGTCTGTTTAGGGAGGAAATCGAGATAATTGGCTACGATTTCTTGTTCCAGGGGACGGATGTGCTGGCGCCAGATTTTGCCGTCGGCGTCGTCCCAACCTTCCAGCTCTTCGGCTAGTTTGAGGAGCCACGCCCAACCGTAAGTTCTTTCAAAGGATTTGTTGCTCTTTTGTTGGAAATATGCGGTCTCTTTGAGGAGGTTGTCGGATGTTAGGTTGCGCGACAGGGCCTGCCGAACTGATGTCGCTTGTTGGAGTTTGGGGAATTGCTTTAGCAGCCGAACCAGCATCCAGTGGCCGTGGACCGACGAATGCCAATCGAAGCACCCGTAGAAGGCGGGATGCATCTCTTGCGGACCCAGGATATCTTGTTTGCCGTCCATCACATTGGAAGGTTTGTTAGGGAACTCCTTCTCGATGCAACGGAGCGCCATACTGGCGAAGCCCTCTGCGGTTTCCCGGTTGAGGGAATTGGAACCGAAGCTTCTGATGGTCAAACTAACTAGCAATACCAGGGCAAGCACTTTTCCGTGGCGCATCATGCCAGTCTCCTATTCCTGGCTGTCGCCGGAGAATTCCCGGTTGACAGTGTTGGCCATGGCCTTGAAGTTTATCATCAACGCCTCCGGAGGACCCAGGAGGGTGGGTTTGGGAAATTCCTTTTTCAACAAGAATTCGGCGATCTGATCATAGTCATCGGTTTGGCCGAGCAAATTGAGGATTTCGTCCTTCGTTTGCCGGGTGCGCTCAAGGGAGCGGGCCAGGTAGTTGGCGACAGTGTCCTTGCCTTTCAGGTATCGATTGTGGGGGAAGGCCAGGATTTCGGCCTCAATATTTATAAGCTTTTTCAGCGAATCTTCGTAATTTTTGTAACTGGAGAGGAACAGCGGTTTGACGCTGCCGTCGGTTTCTACGACGCCGGCTGCGTCGCCGGGAAACAGGATATTTTCTGGCTGCAGGAGATACGATACCGAACACTGGGTGTGGCCGGGAGTTTCGAAGACCTCGATGTATCGGTCGGCGGAAATTTCGACGCGGTCTCCCTCGTTAAGCGGGGACAGGTTCTGTAGCATGGTGAATTCTGCATCGGAATCGTCGCCCAGTTGATCTTTGTAATCCTGGTTCAGGCGGTTGATGAATTTTACCACCTTCGGTTTTTGCAGCAATTCCACCGCCCGTTGGGAGGCTTTGATTGTGAAATTGAATTTTTTCTGCAGTATCGAGGCGGCCCCGGTGTGGTCCCAATGGGAATGGGTCAGGAGAAGGGTGTCGAGATCTTTCTCTTCGAGGATGGACTCGATATCTGCGGCGAACGTGTTTGCCAGAGTGGTAACTCCGGAGTCTATGAGGAAGTTTTTGTCGCCTTTGATGATATAGAGGGGGAAGGTTTTGTTGTGAAAGAGCACAACGTCACTTGTGATGAAATCGATTTTTTTTATTTTCATGGCGCCCTCCTGATTCTAGCGTTGCCTGTTAAATTCATTGTTGACCGCCCGGACCAACGCGTAGATATTGGTGAGCAGTTCGTCGCCTTCGCCCAACACGCAATTGGGGATGTAGCGTTTTTCCTTGATGGATTCGGCGATCTCAATATGGTCCATGGCGCGATGCAGTTTGCCCAGGATTTCCATCTTCATGCGTCGGGTTTCGGAGAGTGAATCGATGAAGAATTGCGTGATTTTATCTTTCCCGGCCATGAAGTCGGAGTGTCCGCAAGCAAGGCCTTCCAGGTCCAGCGCGGCCATTTTTTGCAGCGATTGTTCGTAGGCGCTGTAGCGGGTGAAAAACACAGGCCACACATAACCGTTATGATCCAGCATCCCGGCGGCGTCCCCGGCGAACAGGATTTTGTCGGGATGCAAGAGGTAAGCGAGCGCGCAATCCGAATGGCCGGGCACTGCGAATACTTCAAGGAAGCGTCCGTCGCCGAGATCGATTCGGTCTCCCTCTTTTACCGTGATGATGTTTTGCAACGGCGCGAACGCGGAATTGGAAAAATCCTTCATCTTGTCCTTCAATTCCTGGTTCCGCAAATCGATCATTTCCGCCATGTCTTCGTTCTGGAGAATTTCTTGTGCCATTGACGAACAATGGATCGTCAAACCGAATTTCTGTTGAAATAGATGGGCGCAGCCTACATGGTCGAAATGGGAATGGGTGATCGACAAGGTGTCGGGTTTGGTTCCGTCTAGGGCGGCTTCGATTCCCCTGGCGAACTGCGTTGCCTTGGGGAGGATGCCCGCGTCGATGAGAATGTTTTTGTTTCCTTTTACAATATAGAGTGGGTGGCTATGATCGCCTACCACTGATATGTGCTGAAAAATAGCATGATGATTGTCTTTGAATTCCATGCGATATTTATAGCATATTGAGTCCCGGAATACAATAATGATCAGGAGAGGAAGGTGATGATAAAGGTGGTCCCGGAGGGGCCGGTGTGTGTGACCGCGATATCGCCGCCGAGGGTAGTGATGATTTTTCTGACAATGGCGAGGCCCATACCGGTGCCTTTGTCTTTGGTGGTGAAAAATGGATACCAGATCTTCTCGCGGATCGAGTTGTTGATCCCCCTACCGTTGTCTGAGATTGAAATCTTCAGGTTTTCGCTGCGCTCCAGGGCGATGACCACTTCGCCGGCGCCGGACTCTTTGGCGTTCAGGAACAGATTCGAGAACACTGAATTCAGCAGGGCCGGATCTGTATGAAGTACGAACTCCGCATCGGGGCACTGGATGGGGATGTCTTGTTGCGAGGCGGCCTTCTTGATGGTTGCCGTGATGTTTACCGGTTGCCGCTCCTCCACCTCCAGCGGTTTGGCGAAATTCATGAAGCTGTGCATCATGGTGGTGAGGAATTGGATTTCGGTATCGATTTTTTGAGTTTTGACCGGGTCAGATTTGATGGTCTGGGTGTAACCGAGAATCACCCCTAGCGAATTGCGCACTTCGTGAGCCAGAAATGCCGCCATCTCGCCCAACATCGCGAAGTTCTTGTGCTTGCGGGAGATTTCTTCCCTGGTTTTCTCCAGTGTGATGTCTTTGATAATGAGAAGCTCGCCTGAGTCGGGGATGGGAATGGCGTCGATATTGAATATTTTTCCATTGGAGCGGACTTCGGCGGAAGCTTTTTCTCCGGGATTGGCGGTAAGGAAGGAAATGATGCCGGGGAATTGAGTCAGAACTCTGACGATATCGTTGTTTTTGGCGTTGGCGAAGCTCTGGGAGAACATTTTCTGGGCTGTGATGTTGAAGATATCAATCTTGTTGTGCCGGTTCAGGAAGATAATCGCGGCGTTGATGTTGTCGATGATGTGTTTGTTCAACTCCTCTTTTTGTTGCACATTGAATTGTTGTTGCTGAACGACGCCTTTGAGCGTGGTCTCGCTTTGTTTCAATTCGGCCAGGTATTGTTGCAGGGGGGAGATGAATTTTTGCTCCACTTCTTCCTTGCCTTTCTTGAAAATATAGACCAGATAGAAACTATTGAAAACCAGGAAGATACCGATAACCACCATAATAGAGAAGAGAAAGCGGTCGAGGCGGTGGATGGTTTCAAGACTGGTGGAGGTGAAAAGCTTTTCGAAAACAATTGTTTTATTTTGCGGCAATTGTTTACTCACCGCGAAAAATTCCCTGCCGTCGATAATGAGCATCTCCTCAGGGGGGGCAGTTTGGGTGATGAGCCGGATTGTATCGAAGTAATTTGTTTTACGCATGGACGGGATATTGCCGGGGAATTTTTCAACTAGATAATTAGCCATGAATGTGGCATGTCGTTTGATCTGGTCCGATTCTTTTTTTTCCAGCTCCAGCGCCACGGTGTGGATGTTTTCGAATATAAAAACAACTACAATCAGCGACGCAAACAGCAATATCCCGATTGTTTTCTTCATATGATTTACCAATACAAGGATTGGATGGCGCGCATGATATGATTGCCCCAGAAGAGTGCGATGTAACTGCCGATGGCCAGGAATGTTCCGAACGGAAGGGCGTATTGCATATCTTTTCGTTTGAAGATAATGAAGTAAAAACCGACGAGCATACCGGAAAAAGAGGCCAGCAATACTGCGACGATGAGTTTTTGCGATCCTAGAAACGCTCCCAGGAGGAGCATCATCTTGATGTCGCCGAGTCCCATGCCCTCCATCTTGCGGATGCGCAGGTAGAAGTGGTACAGCGCCCAGAACGAAGCTGCGGATACAAGCGCGCTGGCGAAGGCGTCGATGGCGGAGATCTGCGGATGAAAGAAGGAATAAATCAGGAATACTGCGGCGCCGCCGAGAGTGATCTCATCCGGCAAAATCATGTGCTCGCTATCGATCAGGCAGAGGGCGATCATCATGCACAAAAACATCGTCGCGGCCGCGGCAAACAATGGAGAAACCGCGGCGAAATGTTTGAACGCCAACCAAAATGTAAAGCCGGTGAACAATTCAACCAATGGGTAGCGGATGGAGATATGCGCTTTGCAATGTCGGCATTTGCCTAGCAAGATGATGTAG
>JAHELQ010000084.1 GCA_024644125.1 Candidatus Aminicenantota bacterium
CCTTCATCCATTCCAGGTGGGAGAAGATTATTTCGTGCTAAATATTTATACCTCGCGGCTCTATAAGATAAACAATCTGATATTCGACATCTTGACCGATTCTCTCTCCGATCGATATCCTGAGGAAGAAATCGCCTGCCATAAAGAGTATCTGGAGGAATTCGAAGGAATAGCGGCCAATCACAATCCGAACCGGACCTTTTATCCTCAAATGGAACCGGCTTTTTCCACACTGGACCTTCAGGTGTCCCACACATGCAACCTTGCGTGCAAATATTGCTACGCCGGTGGCGGTAATTTCGGCGGTGAAGATCGACAAATGTCTAAGGAAACTGCGAGGCAGGCTCTGGATTTCTTTTTTAGGCATGCGGAGCTGGAGGTTCCGCTTCAAATCGGCTACGACGGCGGCGAGCCGCTTTCGAATTTTGAAGTTATCGAAGATTCTTCGCTTCACGCCGTTAAATTGGCGGAGGAACGGAAGCAGCGCCTCAATTTCATCGTCGGTACGAACGCCACATTGGTTACCGACGACATCGCGGAGTTCTTCAGTAAACATTCCTTCTCCCCGCAAATCAGCCTGGATGGTGACAGGGATACGCAGAACGAGTTGAGACCGTTCAAGAACGGCCGGGGCTCCTATGATTCAGCACGCGAAGGGATCGATACCTTCAACCGTCACGGAGTTAAGCTGGCCTCCCGCATTACGCTCACTCCAAAAAATCTCGATTTGAAGGACCAGGTGGAACGATTGCACCGTCTGGGAGTCATTCGTATCGCCGCCTTCCCCGCCTCGGGCGTTCCCGGCGCGTATACCTTCAGAGAAGAAGATCTAGCCATTCTGAAAGAAGAATATAAAAAAACCGCCGACTTCATTCTCGATATGCTTATCGACAAAGGGGAAGTGGTTCGGTTCGCGAATTTGACAGAAGCGCTCGATAACCTTCACAACGCCCAAATCAAACATTACGGTTGCGGCGCCGGTCGGACTTTTTTCTCCGTAAATCCCGAAGGAAATCTTTATCCCTGCCATCGGCTCGTTGGCAATCAGGATTTTTTGATCGGCACGCTGAGTAATGGATTCGATATGGAAAAGATCTCCCTCATCATGCGCAACCATGTGGATAACCGCCCGGAATGCCAATCGTGTTGGGCCCGTTATCTTTGCGGCGGCGGATGCATGGCGGAATCGCATTTCACCAACAAGGCCATCCAAATCCCCCTCAAACTGAGTTGCGACATTTTAAAATATGAAATAGAGATGGCCAGTATGATCTACTCCCGAATCCTCTCGCACGACAATACTTTGTTGAGGAAATTTGTAAAGATTTAGATTATCAGGAACAATATGACTATAAAAATGGCATTACCTGGATATGAATTTCACGTAAATGACGCGGAATATTTTTTCGAGCCATGTAGCGGCGGCATTTACCCTTTATCGGAGCTATTGCGAAAGATTATGGTTCATGGAGAATCCGATGATACCGAAGCCATCATCGATCGCCTGTCGTCTGAATACGATTCACACATTGTCAGGGATTCGGTGCAACTGCTATATGAAGAGGGAGCGCTCAGCAGGCAGGAAGGCAAGGATCAAGAACCTTCATCACAAGATCGAGGGGCCACAGAGATCTATCTTCAGGTCTCCCACAAATGCAATTTGCGTTGTGCCTATTGTTACGCCGACGGCGGACATTTCGGCGGACCGGCCGCAATGATGGATGAATCCACAGCCAGAAGAGCCGTTGATTTCCTTTTCGATAGAGCGGCCCAAAGCGACACTTGTTCGTTGAACTTCGACGGCGGCGAACCCTTTCTCAATTTTTCCCTGGTGCGCCGCATGGTTGATTACGCCACAAATTCAGCCAAAAACCACAACCGTACGTTATTGCTCAACATTTCGTCCAACGGCACTCTTTTAACCGAGAAAAAAGTCAGGTACTTAAAAGAGCATCGAGTGAGCCTCGGCCTGAGTATCGACGGGGACCGCGCCGCCCATGACACCGCCCGCCTGACGGTTGACGGTAAAGGTTCGTACGGCCTGTTAATCTCAGCCATCAATCAATCGAAATTATTTGATTACCGCCCATATACTCAGGCGCTGGGCACTATCACAACCCAAACTCTGAATTGTCTGTCAGCCATCAAGCATATCATCGATTTGGGCTTCAAGATTATTTATTTCGAACCAGTGGGCCGCCAAAACAAAAGCTGCGCCCTGGATACCAGACAATTAGACGAATTGGAACGTCAATTCAGCGCAATTGCCGATTTTTACGCCGAAGAATTGATCGCCGGGAATCCCCTTATCTTACGCAATTTTTTCCGCCCGCTGGAAAAAATACATTCACGCAGCAAGTTTGGATTCCGGTGCTCCGCTGGAGTTCGCACATTTGCCGTATCTCCAAACGGGGACATTTTCCCCTGTTATAAATTTGTCGGAATGGCAGACTATATCATGGGCAATGTCAACGAAGGGACGCTAGATCACGCCATCATCCAACGCTTCTCCAACAATCATGTAACCTACAAAAAGCGTTGCGGACAATGCTGGGCCCGGTACCTCTGCGGAGGCGGTTGCCCCTATCTCGGGGCGTTATCGCATGGCGACATCGAAGCCATCGATGACATCGATTGCCGCTTCAACAAATTCTTATGCCAACAATCTCTGGAGATCTATATCCGCCTCTCCCGGGAGAATCCCGAATTTCTGGAAAAGATACTCGGCCCCAGACGATAAATCCTTCAAGATCTCTTGTTATTTGAGTTGAATTTAAATATAATTGTCGTGAGTACTGAGAGTTGGAACGAGATTGAAACTATTGCATGCCGGGAAACAATTCACATATAAAGGGGCATCGGCCGCAAAGGCGACTAAAAAAGAAGGAGGAAATATGAAGGCGAAAAAAATTGAAGCAATCACTTTACTGAACGACGGCAAAACCGATAAAAAAGAGGGACATTGCAATTCATGGCCGGTCGTTGATCAATACCTGGATTACAGCTTTCCCGAATTGTGCCGCCCGTAAACCGCAAGCGTCATAACGCAGAAGGCATTCAACAGTAAATAGCTATAAGTGATTCCGGCATGTAAAACAAATGCGGCCGTGCCTTTTCTAAAAAAACAATTGAGATTTTTTCTCCGCATGCTAGAACATAACATGCAACGGAAGATGCAAGATTTGCAATTATTGGCAACATCCAGCTCCCCAAAACCTGTCCCTTTCTTTTTTCAAGGAAACGGTCATCCCTTATTTGCCGGGAATTGCCGCTTCAGGGAGAAGCCGATTGCGGATACCGCACCTTGCCAGATAGTGCAAGACATTGATTTTCGCAGCAGCCATTGCGGATTTTGCCTCCACTTCCAGGGATAAAATTCTTCCCAACCTGACCGGAAACATGAATCAGGACGAAGAAACCATCGCGCCGCTTCATATTATGATTGGAAGGTACAAGCGCCAGGAATCTATAGGAGGTAACTATGGAACAAACATTATTCAGTAGTGTGATAGTGGAGAAACAAAAAACGAAGACATGGCTTTTACTCCCTTTATCTGCCCTATTTCATGCACTCATCGCCGTGTCACTGATTGTCGTACCCTTGATGGATGCTTCGAGCCAATTGCCCACCATCAAAGTCTTCGAAGTGACGTTAACCGCGCCGGTTCAGCCTACTCCTCCTTCTGGCTCATCGGGAGCGAAAAAAGGTTCGGGCAAAGCCCCACAGGAAAAAAAGGCCTCCACTCCCCAAACGCCGAAGCCTGTCCCCACCAGTCAATTTGTAGCGCCGGTCGAGATCCCTTCGACCATCGAAGAGGAAGAACTTCCTGATTTCGGAAACCCCAACGGAGTGGTGGGCGGTTTTGACGAAGGAATCGTAGGCGGTTCATGGGAAGGCGTCATGGGTGGATCGGAAGAGCCGTCAGATGCTCCAGCCTTGAGAGTGAGCCAGATCACGCGCCCGAAATTGATCCGGCGAATCGAACCCCAATATCCCCAAGCGGCGATGGTGGCTCGGATTAAGGGAATCGTGATCATCGAAGCAGTGACCGACATATACGGCAATGTCAAAACAACAAAAGTCATCTCAGGGCATACATTGCTTAAAAATGCGGCGGTGGCGGCGGTACGGCAATGGATCTACGAGCCCTACATCCTCAACGGCGTTCCTAAACCCGTTGTCTTTACGGTAGCTGTCACTTTCAATCTCCGTTAATCGCCAGTTGTATCATTTACTCCCGAAGTAGCCAGGGGGCGAGGCCGAAGATTCGCCCCCTGGCCCCCCCGGCGATTAAATCCATTTATTCCACCAAAACCCAAAAGATTATCTTCATCCATTCTTTTTTATTTTAATGTAAGATGTGTTATAATTTTTCATAAAAAATGGAATATACTTTAACCCAACAGGAATTTTAGATGCAAGAGAAAAACGTGCTGAATCAACAAAATACTGGAAAAAAAGTGCTTCTTACTGGAATGGCAGGGTTTATCGGTTTTCATCTGTCAAAAAAGTTAGTATCCCTTGGTTTCGATGTGGTAGGCATCGACAACATCAATAATTATTACGATCCTACCCTGAAAATAGACCGGTTGAAGGAGCTCGGTTTCCTTCCCTCAGACCTGGATAATTTGGAAGACAACGCGGATATTTCAACTAATACCAATCCCGCCGTGAAGTTCTACAAAACCGACCTGACGAATACTGCAAAAATCAACGAGATCTTTTCCCGGGTGAAACCGGATTATGTGGTTCATCTTGCCGCGCAAGCAGGCGTACGCTATTCTTTGGAAAATCCTCACGCATATATCCAGAGCAATATAACGGGCTTTTTGAATATTCTTGAAAATTGCCGGAATCACCCGTTAAAACACCTGGTTTACGCGTCTTCATCCTCGGTTTACGGCTCCAACGAGACAATGCCGTTTTCCGTTCATCACAACGTGGACCATCCGATCTCATTGTATGCAGCCACGAAAAAATCAAGCGAGTTGATGGCCCACACCTATTCCCATTTATTCGGCGTGCCTACAACCGGCTTGCGTTTTTTTACAGTTTATGGTCCCTGGGGACGACCGGATATGGCGACCTTTATCTTTACAAAAAAAATTATCGAAAACATTCCCATTCAGGTCTTTAACCATGGAAACATGCAGCGGGACTTCACCTACATAGACGATATCGTCGATGGTCTCTTCCGGGTGATGCTGAAAGTCCCGGAACCCAATCTGGACTGGAACGGAAAAACGCCGGATCCCGCAACATCAAGGGCCCCCTACCGTATCTTCAACATCGGCAACCATAAACCGGTCAATTTAAAAACCTTCATCCAGATAATCGAAGATAAAATAGGGAAAAAGGCAAACATTGAATATCTACCTTTACAGAAAGGCGACGTTCCGGCCACCTACGCCGATATTGACGCTCTATTCGAATACATCGACTTCAAACCTGTAACAAATATCGAAACGGGGATTTCCCGCTTCGTTGAATGGTATATGTTTTATTTTAATATAAAGATCTGACAGGAGAGATCATGGAATTTAAGAAAAACATTTTATGTATAGGTGCAGGATATGTGGGCGGTCCAACTATGGCAGTCATCGCAATGAAGTGTCCTGAATACAAAGTGAATGTGGTCGATATAAACAACGAAAAAATCAAGCAGTGGAATTCCGATCAGTTGCCGATATTTGAACCGGGTCTCGATGAAGTAGTACAAAAATGCCGCGGCAAAAATCTCTTTTTCAGCACCGAAATAGAAAAAGGCATTCGGGAGGCCGACATCATTTTTGTCTCTGTCAACACTCCCACGAAAACATTCGGAGAAGGAACAGGAATGGCCTCCGATCTCCAATATTGGGAAAAAACAGCCCACCAAATTGTCGAGCACGCGAACGGCGACAAAACCATTGTCGAGAAAAGCACGTTACCGGTCCGTACCGCTGAAGCGATGGAGCGAATCCTCAAAGCCAACGACAAAGGCTTCCACTTCGAAGTAGTATCAAATCCGGAATTCCTGGCAGAGGGTACAGCCATCCGTGATTTACTGGATAGCGACAGGGTGCTGGTCGGTTCCCATAAAACCGAACGGGGAATGGCTGCCGCCCGTGAGATCGTCAATATCTACAAACATTGGTTGTCGGACGACAAAATCATCACCACCAATTTGTGGTCTTCTGAATTATCCAAATTGGTGGCCAACGCCTTTCTGGCGCAGAGAATCTCCTCCATCAACTCCATCAGTGCTTTATGTGAGAAAACCGACGCAGATATCACGGAGATATCGTACGCCGTCGGCGCCGATTCCCGCATCGGTAACAAATTTTTAAATCCCAGCGTTGGATTTGGAGGTTCCTGTTTTAAGAAGGATATCCTCAATCTTGTCTACATTGCGCGCAGCTACCATCTTAACGAAGTGGCGGATTATTGGCATCAAGTCATAAAAATGAATGACTTCCAGAAAGATCGTTTTGTCAGACAAATTGTCAAAGAAATGTTCAGCACTGTAGCCAATAAAAAAATAGTGTTGTTCGGATTCGCTTTTAAGGCAAACACTGGCGACACCAGGGAATCTCCCGCCATAGACATAACAAAAAAACTGCTCGAGGAACGCGCGCAGGTCATCATCACCGACCCCCAGGCCCTTGATAATGCCAGAATGGACCTAAAAAATTACGACGGCCTTGTAACCTATGAACCCAACCCTTACCGGGCAGCCGAAAGCGCCGACGCGATTGCAATTATCACTGAATGGAATGAGTATAAATTGTTGGATTATCAGAAAATTTACGCCGCTATGAAAAAGCCGGCGTTTATCTTTGACGGTAGAAATATATTAAATCACGAAGAATTATATAAAATAGGCTTCAATGTATATCCATTGGGCAAGACACAGTTATCTCATTTTAAATGATCGTCAGAGGAGGGAGATATGTGTGGAATTATCAGTTATTGCGGTAAACGGGAAGCGATTCCCATATTGATGGACGGTTTGAAAAAATTGGAATACAGGGGATACGATTCCGCCGGTTTTGCAGTGGTGGAAAACGGCAACAATGTTGTGGTAAAAACGGTTGGGAAAGTATCGAATCTGGAGGCGAAACGAGCGGGGCTTCAGATCAACTCATCTTTCGGCATTGCCCACACCCGTTGGGCCACCCATGGGAAACCTTCCGAGGTGAATTCCCATCCCCATACAGACTGCCACAACAAAATAAGCGTCGTTCATAACGGAATTATCGAAAACTATCTGGAAATAAAAGAAGAATTAATCAAGAAAAACCATACATTCAAATCCGAAACCGACACCGAGATCATTGCCCATTTGATCGAGGATAATTTCAGCGGCGACCTCGAGGTAGCGGTTCTAAAATCAGTGAAACGGCTGGTGGGCACATTCGGTTTGGCGATACTGCATGCGGACATCGACCACCAGATCATCATCGTAAAAAGGGGCAGCCCGATTATTATCGGTATCGGTGAAGATGAATACTTCGCCGCCTCCGACTCCAACGCGATTTCAGCCTATACTAACCGGATGATCTACCTCAGCGACGATGAAATGGCGGTATTGAACTCCAACAGCTATTATATCAAAGATATGCGCAACCAGATCCTCGACAAACAGATCGAAATCCTCGAAGAAGAAATCTTTAAAGAAGATAAAAAAGGTTATGAACATTACATGTTAAAGGAGATCTACGAACAACCCGAAAGCATCGAGAACGCATTTAGGGGCCGCCTCATCGAAGGAGAAGGCGTTTCGAAGCTGGGCGGTCTGGAACCGGTTATCGACCGGTTGAAAAACATCAAAAAGTTTATCATTGTTTCTTGCGGAACCAGTTATTATGCCGGACTACTGGGCCGGTATATATTCGAGACTCTGACCGAACTCAACGTCGAAACGGAGTTGGCTTCGGAATTCCGCTATAGACGTCTCCACCTGGATGAAAATGTCGCGGTTCTCGCACTATCCCAATCAGGAGAAACTGCGGATACGCTTGCTGCCATCAAAGAGGCAAAGCGAAAAGGTGCGCTTCTTTTAGGTATTGTCAACATGGTCGGTTCCGCTATCGCCCAAATCACGGACGCGGGAGTGTATAACCACGCAGGCCCTGAAATTGGTGTTGCATCAACCAAAATCTACACGTCCCAACTGGTGATCCTGACATTGATCGCGCTCTTGATCGGCCGCTACCAGAGCGTATCGTTTATCGAAGGAAGCGAAATAATCAACGCCATCCGCAAACTCCCGTCCCAGGTGTCGGAGATCCTTAAAAACACCGAACAAATTGAAGAAATCGCACTCAAGTATTCGAAATATCGTGACTTCCTCTATATAGGCAGATTGTTCAATTACCCCACCGCCCTGGAGGGAGCTCTCAAGTTGAAGGAGATCTCGTATATCCATGCGGAAGGTTATGCAGCCGGCGAAATGAAGCATGGACCAATTTCTCTAATCGATCAAAACTTCCCGACAGTAGCCATCGCTCCCAATGATCTGACACTTGATAAAATGATCAGTAACATACAGGAAATCAAAGCGCGGGACGGCAAGATAATTTCCGTAACAAACGCCGACGCGCACAGGATCATTGAAATGTCCGACGATGCATTCACTGTCCCACGGACAATCGATATACTGCAACCAATTTTAAATATAATTCCGCTGCAGTTATTCGCGTATTATATTGCCCGGAATAGAGGATGTGATATCGATAAACCCCGAAATCTTGCGAAATCGGTTACAGTGGAGTAAAAAGACCACAGGCGCCGGAATTACTTCACGGCGCCTGTAGAATCTTTTTTTTAATTCTTCTTAATCCGATAAATCTGAAACTCGTCTGATTAAATGAACACTTTCCCTGGTTTGGGGTAGGTAGAACAGAAAATTCAATTTGTTCAATGTTTTCCTTTTTGCGCAGTCAACATAAAACTGAGATAATAGAGCTGGGTAAACAAACCAAAGTAAAGTTTTAAAACTCAATTTTCTACCTTTGGGGTGGTATTAAATTGCAAAAAATTAATCACAATCATCAAGTGGGAGTAATGACCGTAATTATTAAAAGCTTCCAGATTGAGTTTCATCAATCACAGGATCTGCGGGTGAAAATTTCATCAGGAGAAGCACAATCGCAAACTGACAAAAGAATCGTGTCAATTCCGCCATAAATATGGCCCATGTCTTTTTCGGTGATGTTCACGATGGTTTTTTTTACCAAAGTCAGTTTTTTGTTGAGTTTGTTTTGCTTCATTTTTTTATCTCCTTGTTTTATATATTTAACTTCGAAAGGCGATAATAAATTTAACTAAATTCATACAGCTCCTTTATTTGAATAGATATAAACCAAAATTTGATAAGTTGCTATAATGGGCATTGAATAGCTCCTGCTAAATTATAACAAACTCAAAATAAAAATACTATTTTTTTTTAAATTTTCCCACTTTTTTTTGCAGAAATATACTTTTTGTATTCCTTGCAACTCGAGAATGCTACTAATTAAGGGTTTTACATTATCGCATAAAACACCATCGCCACATATTGATCAAAAATCAAGGACTCCAGATACATCTGATTTAGATTCCACAAGCTGTAATTCCCTGGGATTTTGTCGATCGCCAAATCCGCCTTGATATTATTCAACAGCGACAGAATATGTTTCGAATCCAAAAGCATCTTATCATAGATACCACAAATATCGCCGTCCTTCAAAAAAACTCGAACTTTCCAAAAGATGTCCGGGTTCAATCCTTTTTCCTGCTGAAACTTCTTATAATTAAAATCCTTCAGTGACGCCAACACGTCTTCATTGTATGGTGTAATATCCGCCCATTGTTTTAATTGGGTATATGAGACGATGGCGTACTCCATCAGCTTTATCGCTTCATCTGTGACCAATAATAAACCTTCGAATGAACCTGGTGCGGTTTCAAAAACTTCAACTCTATGAAGCAAATCCAGATATGCGGATTGAGATTTAAGATAGTAACTTGCCCCTTCAATTACATACTGGTTCACCAAAACCCCCGTCAATGTCTGAGAGGCGAATGCGATTGGCGAGCCATTCAATTTTATGCGACTAAACCCAAAAGCTGATATAATCAGAAGAAAGGTTACCATGAGAGAGATTCGTAGCGGTACTCTGACTTTTTGCTGATCCTTCATGCAAAGATCCTCCAATTTCAAATTTGTCACTTCCTGCATAATCGCGACATTTACTAGTATTGTTTTTTTCTCGGCTCTGCCACACCTGTAAATTCAGTAATAATGTTTACCTGAGTAAACCCCTCCAATCAGGAGCGATTGTCTGTGCTTCACTGAGGCGTGGCATTACCGGCTTGCGACCCAAAAAAATAATATATCAGAGAATAAATTAAAAAAGCAAACAAATATAGATTTTTTTACATCAATTCATCTGGAGTATTTCATAAAAGACCATAGCGGTGTACTGGTCAAACATCAAACACGTGAAGAACTCCTGGTTGATTGTCCATAATATCGCATTTTCCGGCATTATATTGTTGCTCAAAGACAACTGCACTTCTGCAAGAATAGCAAGAATACGGTCGGTATCAGCAAGCATCTTTTGATATATTCCCCGTACATCCCCGACTTTTAAAAATCCTCTCACATTCCAGAAAATATCGGGATTCAGGTTGTTGGCTATCTGAAACTGCTTGTAATTAAAAACGTGAAGCTTTCCGATTACCACAGAATTATATGGCGTAACCTGGGCCAACAAGTTGAGCTGAGTATAATAAAATTTTGCCATAGTCATATTTTCAATAGCGCTATCAATCAATGTCTTCAATTCGGAATAATCGACGCTGTAAATCTCCGATATTTCAATAAGGTTCAAAAAATTCGACACTTCGGAATGGGATTTTAAAAAAGCCCCTCCGCCCTGGATAACATAACTATTGATATTATTGACTGTACTCGTCAATACAGCGAATGCAGGTGGGGAATAGTTGGACACAATCCTTCCAAATCCGCTGGTGCATAGGAAAACAAGTACCAATGGTACTAGCAAGACTTTGAACATAAAACGTTTTCTTAATTTATTCATAGTACTCCTCCATAATAAATTTCCCCAAAGACAATTCTAAAGCGAAAGTGTTTCTATT
Organism: Candidatus Aminicenantota bacterium; assembly: GCA_024644125.1. Taxonomy (GTDB): domain Bacteria; phylum Acidobacteriota; class Aminicenantia; order UBA2199; family UBA2199; genus JAHELQ01. The sequence goes on from JAHELQ010000084.1 coordinate 11,129, forward strand.
TGGACCCATGATACCATTTTTCCAGAAATTGAAAAAAAAAACAATATCTTTTTTAATTTATTTATATTTAATCATTTATTCTTAAAGATCCCCAGGAGAAATAAAAAAGCCTTTTGCGTAACGTTCAGGCCTGGCTTTAGATTTTAAGAAAACCTCTACAGCCAGGCATGATAATTTCTTCAACAGCCAGACGGAGCAAATATAATAATTAATCACAAAAAATTACAAAATAGCAACGAATTTTCAAATAAAAGATAAAATGAAGCAACACACTATATACTCAAAACATGAGAAAAAGGTTTTATTTTTTATCAGCAAAATATTGAAAAAACATCTCATTGAGATTCATCTGCCTTAGATCGGAATTTTTGACAAAAAACAATAATTGACCGTCTTTCATAATGCCGATTCGATCACCGATCTCTGGTGCCAATAAGACATCGTTGCTCAGATAAAGTATACTATCACCGTTCTCTTTAAGCCGCCTCAAGTGTTTGCGAAATTCAATAACGAATTCCAGTGGCATCCCGCGGGCAAAATCATCAAAAATGTAAAAGTTGCTTTCTTTCAATTTGGCACCCGCAAACACCGCTTTTCTTTTGTCGGACTCGGTGATTGACCCGAAATGTTTGTGTTTGATGGTATCGATCCCCATTAAGATAGAAATTTCCGCGGCTCTTGAAGATTTTTTCCCAGCCAAACGTTTCAATAGCTTGAGAAAATCTCCCACAGTAATATCCGACGGCCATTCTTCCATTTTCCCGATATAGACAAAATCGGTTGCCGTTGTGACGCAATCGTCAACAAGGCTCACCTTTTCTTTCAAAGCCTCCCAGTCGGAAACATTCAGCGCGGCTCCGGAAAAGATAGTATATAAATGTTCCTTTATCAAATCATCGCTCGATAGAAGCGTATACGATTCACCTTTTTTTATTTGAAGCTTGAAGGATTCAAGCGTGGGAAAATAGCGGGATACTTCAGTCAGTCTCGGCTTGACAAACCGAAACATCGCCCTTTTAAAGCCAATATATGAAAGCGCGAATAATATTAAAATATTCAAAATCGTGAGGAGCGTGCCTCTTTTTGCAAAATACGGTAAATTACTGGCGGAATAATAAATATTTTCATTGCCTTTGATGAAGTTTTCCACTTTGTCATATTCAGGAGAAAAGGCCCTATCAAGATAGAACCTGACAAATTCTTTTTTCAAGGCGTGAACATAGCGATAAAAATCGATAAAATTCTTGTAACCCCGGCTGCTGAACTCATTGTTCATCGTGATATAGAATGTCGATGGTAAAAGGGAGGAGAGAGAGTGATAAAAAATCACGTTATCATTCATCTCCTCGATCATTCCTCTTTCCAGACTTTCAATTTCACGAAATTCATTTTCCCAGTAACTCTCGACCATTCCCTTTTCAGTAGCGCTTTTCCCTTCCTCCAGTTTGAATTTCCCCTCTTTTTTCATAGCCTGCTTTTCAAAATTCATCAAGGTTCCCAATTTCTTCATTTCCAGTTGATAATTAAGGGTTATATTTTCCGCTCGCTTAGCAACCAATCTCCCGATTAGTCCCGGCATGAAAAAAACAAAAAGAAACCATACGCTAAGCATTGAAACAATCGCCACTGCCGTCGAACGAAGAGAGCTCACAACTGTGCCGAGCAAGAAAAAGTAAACCAGCATTATAACTGTCACAAAAAGAAATTTTAATAAATACTGCAATTCGATACCGCTCAGGACTACCGAATTTACGATCAATAGCAATAGACCTAAACCGGTCAAAGCGCCTACCGATAGGATCAATAATAGAATCCGGGCAATAAGAATATTGAAAAAAACTGGTTTGAAACCTGAAAATCCAGCTATCATTTTTATATAATCGCGATGCCGGAATGAGCTATATCCAAAATACAGTGCCAACAGACTGCCAAAAAGCAGGATAATGCCTGCAAAATCTTTCAAATGCCCACTTTTTTCAAGAAAAAGATTCTTGCCTTTAAACGAATTGTATATTTTGAGGATCTCTCCAGAGTCGATCTGCGATGTTATCTCGGATCCAACACCGGAGTTTGAGAAAAAAACGCTGAGCGCGGAGGGACAAAAAAACAACCGGAAACCGTATCCACCGTATTGATTCATTACAGCAAATTTGGTCACTTTTATCCGCTCAACCTCTTGAAACTCGGCGATATTTCCTTCCAGGCATTTGTAATCGCGAATGCCTTCATTTGCGAAATACATGCACAGCATGAATGCTAGAAAAAGGATTGCAAGCTTCTTCTTTGAAAAAAATCGCCTAAATTCTGCACGTAGAAAAGCGAGAAAATTCCTCATCTTCATTCAACTACAGGGTGCCCGTCCATAATACACTCTTCACAAATACTGGTAGGCTGGTATTTCAAAATTTTCAAAGTACAAGCCCATTTTTGTTCTTCCATTTTCCTGCGCTTCAAGAAAGCGGTTTATTTCAATTGTCAACCAATCAAGATTGGTCAGGACCTGAGACAACTCGCTCTCATCGACATAACCAAGAAACAGTGCGCAATTCAAACTCTTTCGTATCTTATCACAGAAAAGAATTGTCTTCTTAAGATACAATTCCGTCCGTTGACTATTTTTTCTTTCGAAGGCCTCAATCAGCGCTATATTCAAAAGAATAACCGTTTTACGGGAATGCCTCCTCAGTAAGTTAACTTTCTGAAAACGCTCTTTCGTAGTCATATTATATATACGTTTTGTTATATCCAGGCTCCGGCTCCATACTTGATCGTTCCACGAATCGCGAACTTCAAACATCATTATTTCACCTCATAGAATACAGCTTTCTGTCGTTTAGATCTTACCTAATTGCAAAAAAAATTTGCACTAAAAAAAGCATGATTGTGTCAGCTAAGGAAAATTTCGAACTAACAATTAGAAAGAGCATATTTAGTGCCAAATCCGCAAGCATTTGCATACTCTTTTCTGACCTGGGTTTTAGAAAAAAAAGGCTTTTCAGGATCTATACGTCAGGACAAACTTGTAAAATTCCTTTACACCCTTCCACACCTAAACAAACCGTAAACTGTTTATATACCACCATTTACATATCTATACAAATCAATGTAAAGATACTTTACACTTCCTCCTTTTACCAGAGATCGTTGTTGGTAAAGTATCTTGGAGGCAACCAAGTGTAAAGATCCTTTACACTTGCCGTAGGAAAGTGATACGGGCAATACTTGACAGAATAGCATTTAACCTATAAAATCCTTTAATGGAAGTAAATTAGGAGTTCACATGTTTGGAAGCTTAGGTATTTGGGAAATATTATTGATCTTGTTGATTGTTGCCCTCTTGTTCGGCGGAAAAAAGCTACCGGACCTCGGTAAAGGGCTTGGCGAAGGTATTAAAAACTTCAAAAACTCACTCGCTAAAGATAAAGACAACGGCGAATCAAAGATAGATAATGAGAAGGATAATTGAAGAACTAGTAGCCCAAAGAACTGAAAAACAGGAAAAGCTGAAAAACACATTATACCGCTTAGGGGCG
>JAHELQ010000541.1 GCA_024644125.1 Candidatus Aminicenantota bacterium
ATCCTGCTCGTTGAAGACCACGGCGGGCAAAAGACCATTGTGGACAATAGAGGCGGCGAAGGTATCGATATACCCCTTGTATTCGTTGTCAACCTCATTATTGTCGTTCTGGATCTTCTGATCACGTATCGCCTTGATGGCGGACGGCAATAAACTCTCTACTTTTTTCATCCGGCGCTCTCCTTTTTTGGTTGGCCGCGAAGCAATTCCTTCAATTCCTTAATGGCGCAAAAACCGTAGCCAATGGAGGCGTTGCCGCCGATCTGGACCGGGTTGCCGGGTTTGAACTCAAGCTTGTGTTTTGCCTCCGAAGGTTCCAGGGTGAAAAAATAGAAGCGGCTTTGGCGGGGGACCACCTGCTCGTGCCAGAGGTTTTTACTGCGTCCGTTTTCCAGGTTGTTGCGGGCGATGAGGGGGAGATGGAAATCATTGCAAAATTCATCCATGGTTTTCTGTTTGCAAAGGGCTAACGGGGAACCGAGTAGGCCTTCGAGAGTTTTGAGGGAGCCCTCATCGAGAGATTGGTTTTGAATGGTGATCTCGAAATCCTCCAATTGGCCGGATTCCGAACCGTCAAATACCAATGCTTCACCTTTTTTTATATTCTTTTCCTTTTCGTTAAGCTCTTCGGCGGCTTTGACAAATCCTTCCGGCAATTCATGCCCAATGTCTTCGGCAAAGTTCAGGAGTTCTTCTAGAATTTTCGGAGAGGTGGCGAAATAGTGGGGTTTGCGGTTGCTGCGGACGGGCATGGAGAGGAGGTTGCCGGAGAAAAAATTGAAGGCGCCGGCCTTGTGCTCTTCCTCCTTTTTGGAGTTGCTTTCGGAGCCGAAAATATAGGTGATCCGCTCATCTTCTTTGCCCCACTCATTGGTAAAGTATTCGCGCAACGAACCCTTGAGGCCGGAGGCGTTGATGCAAGGCAGGTTGGTGACCACATCCCGCTGGACGCGGTTGTCCACCAGGCCGAGGGATTCGTCTCCGCTGCCTACGTGCATGTTGCTCAAGGCGGTGATAATATAACAACGACTAAGATATTTTTTGTTAGACATGTTGATCCTCTGATTGTTTCTCCGGGGAACCGGAGGGATGTATATTGAAGTAGTTAAAGCCGATTTTATGGGCTGGATGATTTTGCAGGTATTCCTGGATCTCTTTCTCCAACTCAGGAGAGCCGGGGAACAGGATCGATCCGCGGCTTAGCAGGTTGTGTTTGCCGCTCAAGAACGGGGTGGCGTCGGAATCATCCCTGCTGGCGGCCAAATTGTAGAATTTTTTAGTCTTTCCAACTTTGGTGCGGATGTTGCGGAAGAACTCCGGGGATGAGATCGCGAAAAAACATTTGTCCAGGAGATCGGGCTTTAGGAACGCCTGGCTGTGCAGGACGATGCAGGATTCATTGATTCCGGGGGTCGGGCAAAGTTTGGTGAAGCGGCTGCTGAAATTTTCTCCTTCGGCCAGTGGCTTAAGCTCCTCAACTTTCAGGCTGAACATGGAGCGTTCGCCTCCAAGGGTGATGAGGCTATCGGCAAACTCAACCGTTTGTCCATCCACTTCATTTTTCAAGCGAAGATAAAAACAAAAACGGGATTTATCCAACCGGTAGCAAATCTGTTTGTAATAGCCTTTTTCCTCGGTTTGCCCCGATTCTCCCTTCTTGATCCCCACCCGCTCGAAGGGCTTGAACACGTCGTCGAATTCCAATTTTTCTCCCTCGGCGGATATCAAGTAGCGGCAAAATTTGATTTTCTTTTCTTTTTCTTTTTCTTTTTCTTTCAGGCGCAGAAGCTTATCTGGATGAGAATCCGGGAAGCGGAAGCATTTGCCGTTAAAGGTCTCGAATTCAATTTTCTTGGGTTTTTCAGAATCTTCATCCTTTTGCATATATTGGATGTGATAACTCTTAGCCTTTTGCTCAAGGAACACCGGGGAGAGGGCCGACAGGGCTCCGAAATCCTGAGGATTAGTTTTTTCGGCGTCGAAGCTTTCGGGGCCGATGAGCTTTGCCGCTTTTTCGCGGTGTTTACTTAGGGGCATGAGGTTGTTCTGGATCAGGAGGGAATGTCTCACCATGCCCAATATCGATGTTTGGGGCGGAAACTGGAGGGAGCGGAGGAAGTAGTCGGTTTCTTTTTCCGCCTCGGTCCGCTTGCGGCCACCGAAAAAATAGGGCGCCAGCGGCGTTAGTGTTATTTTTAAATCGCGTTCATCATTCTTCATTGTCTGTCCGTTTTAAGAAGTGAAGGGTTCGCAGCAAGGCGTGGACGGTGTTCTCTTGCCCGCTGCCCGGCGTCTCCATTTGAAGGGCCACCAATTGGCATACTTTCTCGATGGTATTTTCATATTCCTTGTGGATATCCTCGTCAAAAGAGTTGTTCATGAAGTTGGTGATGGCATCCAGGTCCGGTCCTATTTGGCGGAGGATAGGATCGTACTTTTCCACCGACCGGATAGTGGATTTCAAGTAGGGCGTTTTGCCGCCGAAGTCCTCTAGCAAATTTAAGAATTCGGAGTAGAAGTGGTTACCCTTACTTTTCTTTTCCTCTTCAGAATTATTGGGACTCAATTGACTACCCAACAACCGGGACACGTTGTCGATTATCTCTTTGTAGTCATTTTGGCTAACTTCGTCAAAGGGTTTGTGCATGAGCTTGCTGATCACCTCCTGGTCCGGTCCGATCTGGGGCAAGATAGTGTCGTAGGTCTCTATCGCCCGGACAATGGAGGTCAAGTAGAGCAATTTATTGCCTTGCTTGCCCAGCAAATCCATGAATTCGGAGTAGAAGCATTTGTCCTTACTTTTCTCGGTCTCTTTTTTCTCCTTTTCAATTTTCTGGGGCTTTAAATTATTAACCACCAATTGGCACACGTTGTCGATAATCTCTGTACTGACCCTATGACTATCCTCGTCAAAGGAGCTGCGCATAAAATTGAAAATTGCCTCTTGGTCTGACCCACCTTGGCGGGTGATGGTGTCGTAAGTCTCCACAGCCCGGATAATGGCTGTCATGTAGGGCAATTTGTCGTTGAAGTCCTCCAGTAATTTCATAAATTCAAAATAGAGGCGGTTGGCATTGCCTTTGTATAGAGTGGCCCCAAAGGAGCGACCGCTATGTTTGAGGATGGAGTAAGAGATGGCGTTTTTCACCTCGTCTGTTGTAGCGCCCATAAAGCGTTTTGATTTTACAAGCAAATCCCTGGATTGCTTGAGGGCCTCTTCCAAAGGAAATTTGTAAAAGGTGATAGCTACACCGAAAGAAAGGCTGCACTCTGGGAACTTGCTCAGGAATTCCAGGTCCAACTGCATCAATAATTCAAATATCCCATCGGCGGGGGCGAAGAACAGGAGGTCGTCCCCACCGGCGTAAACCGGTGCGCCGCCGCTTTTGTAGATGATTTCAGTGGCATTACGGGAAAAGTCGTTCATCTTCCGGGAAAATTCCAGCAGATCTTCCTGATCATCGCCAATATCATTTAGCCGTTGTCCGATGAAGTCTCCGTCGGCGCTGACAATGGCGACATATTTATGGCAGGTTTTAAAATCATTGGGAAATTCTTTTTTGATGGCGGTCAAGAAATCCGTTTCCACTTCGCGGTCTTTTTTGTCCGATCCGGGTTCGATGTGTTCTTTCACCAGGTCGTCATAAGCACTTTTATTCTTTCCGCGCAACGGTCTGGTGGCGATTTCCGGCAGGGAGTCGAAGCGCTTTTTGGGCGGGTCGGCGTTGGCGTAGGCGTCATTGAATAGAAAACTACCGTTCACCTTGTCGAGGAATTTTCCCAAAAAGCCTCTATGGTCTTTCAAGACGAAACGTTCGTGGAGTTCTTGGATATTCAGGAAAGGACTGATTTCAAGCACCGG
>JAHELQ010000542.1 GCA_024644125.1 Candidatus Aminicenantota bacterium
GGCCAAACGCCGGTTGTGCCATTGGGAATAATCCTTGTATTGCAATTCCACCGGCGGTAGGGGACTGGGATCATTCCCGCCGCCGCGTCTAAAATGATTATACAAAACAAACAATTCACGACGGATGATACCGATGGACCAGCCGTCGTTCACGATGTGATGGAAGTTGGCGATCAAAAAATAGACATTGTCATCCAACCGCAGGAGCCTAAACACAAACAAAGGACCTCTCTCCAAATCAAATGGCCGGTTGGCGGTCTCCCGCAGAGCGCGGGCGGTTTCCCGATCCCGTTCATCCGCTTCGAGGCAGCGAAGATCAAGCTCATCGATTGCCACATCCAAATGCTCCTTGATTTTTTGCCTCGGCTGGCCATCCACAGTGATAAACACTGTCCGCAAACTTTCGTGGCGATCGGTCAACGCCTGCACGGCGGCCCGGAAGTGATTGGCATTAAAACCGCCCGTTAACGTCAGAGCTCCAACCTGGTTGTAGGCGACAGAGTCCTCCTCGAATTGGCAGATAATCCAGAGACGACGCTGGGCGTTTGACAGAAGGTAGGTCTCTTGCGGCTCCGCCGGAAGGATGGTTTCGTAATCGCTCGGAGCGCGATCTTCCAGATACGTCGAAATATCGCGGATGGTGGGCAACTCGAACAATTCCGAAAGGGGGATCTTCACCTCCAATTCCTTGTGAATCAACGCAGCCAACCGGGTCACTTTCAGCGAGTGGCCGCCCAGCTCGAAGAAGTTGTCGTCGATGCCGATCCCTGCGGCATCCATCTCCAACAATTGTGACCAGATCCGGGCCAAAGTCTCTTCTATTTCGCTTTTCGGAGCTTCGGATCCGGCAGTCCGGCGAACCTGCGGCTCAGGTAGAGCATTGCGATCGATCTTACCCGCCACGTTCAATGGGATGTGTTTCATTTCCAGAAAATGCGCCGGCACCATATATTCCGGCAATTTACGCCGGAGAAATTCCTTCACGTCGGCGATGGAGACTTCGCTTCCGGGTTTGGGCTCAAAATATGCGGCCAACACCTGCTCGCCCTCGTCTCCAAGAACCTGGAATCCCAATTTATAGGCCAGGAGTTTCCGCTCTTTGGCCGTCAATGTCATACAATCTTTCAATAAATCCATTCGCCTGTCCCCCTGTTCTATTTGACAGCCTTCACGGCGCACATGGAATCGGCCCACCAATAATTGCAATCATCCGGCGGTCGCAGATTTCTCACCACTTCGAGGCCGAAAGAATCGAAATACGTCAACACCAACCGTTGATGGCTGCGGCTGAAGGTGTCGATTTCGTTGGTATAGTAGGTGAAAATCCCCCCTTTACGCAAATGGCGAGCCGCCACCGGGAAGAAGGGCTCGGCGAAATTGATTCCTTCAACGATATATTTTACGAATTCCTCTTCGGAGCTATGGTAGGTATCGAAGAAGACTGCGTCGTACTCCTGCAATTGATCTTCCACATCCTGCCATTTTCCCCGGATGACATTGATATCCACATCCGGGTATTGCTCCCGCCAACGTTTGAAGCGTTCGATCACCTCATCGTTGCATTCGATCACAGTGTAGGACTTGACGCCGTTCTCCACTATATAAGTGGCGGAGATGGCCATGCCGAAGCCGACTTCCAGTACATGACCGTGGGTTTCGGTGGCGATGTGGGCCATCCGTTTCATCAATGGATGTTCCCAGGCCTGCATCACTTGCTGCCCGTCGATGATCAATTGCCGGTCGTCATACTGAGCCCGGCTGGATTGCCATTCCTGGTCGATATAATCCCGTTTGGATCCAGTGACAAACGAGGCAGCCTGCCGGTCGATATGATAAAGGTCGTCCTTGAATTCTTTGAGCGCCTGTTGAATCATCCAATTCCTCTGATTGGGTTTGGGAGATTGGATAAAGCCGGGATTTTTTATCTTTAATATCAGTTCAAAATCATTGTTTTTGGTGCGGATCACCTCTTCGGCGGATTCGCTATCTCCCGCTTCGAATCGGTTGAGTTCTTTGTCCACTTGTTTGCCGTCCATTGCCTGTACCTCCTGCACATAATGCGCCAGCTCGCCGGGGGAGAGACGATCCAACCATTTTAAAAAACCCCGGTCATCGATGAGTTCTTCCAATTCCACATGTTTTCCGCTTTCGGATTTTCCCCTTCCTACAACTCGTTGTACCACCGCCGCCTTTTGAATGTCAGGATGGGAGCGAAGCAGGCTCTCGATCTCACCCAGTTCGATCCGGAAGCCGCGAATCTTCACCTGGCTGTCGATGCGGCCGATGAATTCGATATTGCCGTCCAATAAATAACGGGCAACATCGCCGCTCCGGTACAGCCGTTTACCATAAGCGAGCGGATGCTCCACAAAGCGCGAAGCAGTCTTCTCCGGATCGTTGAGATAACCACGGGCCAGGCATTGGCCGGAGATGCACAATTCGCCCCTGCAACCCGGGGGCTGCAATTCCCCTTGCCGGTCCAACACCAACAATTGCGCGTTGTCCATGGGTTTGCCGATGGGAATGCGACGCGGAGCGATCTCTTCCGAACACATAAAATAGGTGACATCTACGCACGCTTCAGTTGGGCCATAATTGTTCACCAATCGCGTGCCGTTGGGTGCCGAAAGCGTCCGGTTGAACCGCTCCACCAATTGCGGCGACACCACCTCGGCGCCGATAAATGTCCAGCGCAACGTCGCCAGTTTCGGAATATCATCCTCTTCCAACGCGTCCAGGAACATTGTCAATGGCGACGGCACAAAGTCAATGGTGGTGGCCCGGTAGGTCTCGACTGTGCGGACAATGACCTCGGGGTCCCGTTCGCCCTGGGGCGCCAGAAAACAGATCGCCGCGCCGGGGACAATCCAGCGGAACAATTCACACACCGACACATCAAAGGTATACGCGGTCTTTTGCAGCACCACATCATCTTCATTCATGAGATATTGCCGGTGCACCCAATAAAGACGGTTCACCACCGGCCGGTGGTCCACCATCACTCCCTTCGGTTTGCCGGTGGACCCGGAGGTATAGATAATATACGCCAACCGGTCCGCTGTCCCTGTATCCTCATCTTCCCGGAAGCGCGATTCCAGAGCGTCTTCTTCCTCACGAAGCGCAGCCTCGATGTCGATGACCTGGCAATCGGGACGAGAGCCTTCCATCGCCGCCGGCGACGCGATTACCTGCTTCATACCGCTATCTTTTACAATAAAGTCTTTGCGGTCCCGGGGATAGGCGGGATCCAGCGGCACATACCCGCCGCCGCTGCGTAGCACGGATAGCAGCGCGATCATCAAATACTTCGACCGCTCCATCATCACGCCCACAATACAATCGGGCCCCGCGCCACCTTGCCTCAACCGGGCCGCCAAACGGGCCGTCAACCGCTCCAGCTCCAGGTATGTAACCGGCTCCGCACAATCGTCCCCGATTATCGCCGGACGATCCGGACTTTTGGCAACGCGATCCAGAAACAATTTTTGAATGGTATCGCGGCCATCGACAACCTCTGCGGGCCGGTTGAATTCTTCAAGGAGCATCCGCTTCTCGTCATTCTCGACAATCGTGATGTCCCGCAACCGCATGTCCGGTTCGCGGACCAATTGCCGGACAATAGACCGCAAATGCCCGCACATCTGCACAATCACATCCTTCGCGAACAACGCCGCGTCGAAGCTGAGGCTCACCTCGATATCGTCATATAATTTGAAGCCCACAGCCAACGGATAACTGGTCTCCTCAAAATAGGCGCAGCCTTTGATCCGCACATCGCCATCCACCTGGCTCAACCTCGCATCCAATGGATAATTTTCGAATATCAACAAGGTATCGAAGAGCTCCTGCTTCCGGTCC
>JAHELQ010000543.1 GCA_024644125.1 Candidatus Aminicenantota bacterium
CTGTCAGACTACATCAAAACCCAGGCCCCTGGTACATTCGTTGCGATACCGGCGGCGGAGAAAAAAGACTATCATCCCCTGTCACCGGCGCAAAAACGCCTGTACATCCTTCAGCGAATAGACCCCCAGAGCACGGCCTACAATATTCCCCAAACTGTCAACCTGCCGCAACGGCTATCGCGGACCCAATTGGAGTCTATTTTTCAGCGACTCTTCCACCGTCACGACAGTTTGAGAACCGCCATCCTCACCATCGACGATGAACCGGTGCAGAAAATCTATGACTGCGTGCCACTCCCAATCGACTATCATGAGCAGGGACAAATGGATCTGGAATCACACATCAAACCATTCGTCCTATCCGAAGCCCCCCTTTTGCGCATTGGCGTCATCCTCGAACAAGACATGCCGCGAATGTTATTGTTGGATATACATCACATCATCGGCGACGGCATGTCGTTGGATGAGCTGGCACGGGAATTCCGGGCATTGGCGCAAGGAGAACCGTTACGGGAGTTGCGACTCCAATATAAAGACTTCGCCGAATGGCAACAATTTCCCGTCTACCGGTCCCGCGTCGAAGCGCAACTTCAGTTCTGGCTGGACGCGTTATCAGGCCTGATCACGCCGCTGGAATTACCGCTGGACCACCCGCGGCCTGAAACCCAACGATTCGCAGGCGGCATAATCTCCAGGGACAGCGGTCCCGGGTGCTGCGCCTCCTTGACGAAATTGGCCTCCAATGAGCAGGCCACCATGTACATGATCCTCCTGGCGGCGTTCGACATTTTATTGTCGCAATTGAGCGGCCAGGAGGACATCTGGTGCGGAACGCCGGTATCGGGGCGAAACCACGCGGATCTCGAAGGTATTGTAGGAATGTTCGTCAATACGCTGGTCTTGCGTACCCGGGTCGAGAAAGCCCTCACATTCCGGCAATTGCTCAGCCGGGTAAAAGACATCACGATCAAGGCGTTTTCCAACCAGGACTGCCAATTCGACACCATTGTCGAGCGCCTCTTGCAACACAGGGATTCCAGCCGCAATCCCCTATTCGACGTGATGTTCGAATACACCAAAATCGACGGCAACCTGCCGGCGGATATTCCAAAAAGTCCTAGAACTACAGCCAAATTCGATTTAATCTTGCACGCGCTACATGGAAACGATGGCTTGAGATTTTTCTTCGCCTATAACGCGGCCCTCATGGAAGAGGCTACAATCCGGCGTTTCGCCGGATATTTCGATGAAATAATCGACGCCATCATAAACAACCCCGATGGACGACCAGACGATATAGCCATCTCCACCAGTTTCCACCAGGAGCTTCTGGAAGAGCCGGAGATCGATTTCGATATCTAAACCCCACGAAGGTACAATAATGAAGAAACAGAGATTCGCCGATGAATTGGTCATGGTTGCCAACCACAACAAACAGGAACGCCTGTATTGGCTCTCCGCATTTCAGGATTTCACGGGCCCCATAGGCTTCCCGCCCGACCTTCGGGAGAGCGGCGGCCGGGAAATGGCGGCGAAGAGCGATTCGCTTCATCCTGATACCGCTGCCGGACTTCTGCGGATGAGCAAGGGAGCCGCGCCGGCGCTTCACGTCATTCTGACGGCTCTTACCGGACTTTTTCTGTCGCGAACCGCAGATAGCGACGACATCGTGCTCGGCACCCCTATCTACAACCAGAATCGGAGTGGCGACCAAAACTATATCAACACCTCGCTCCCCATCCGTTTGCGTACCACCGCCGATCCCACCTTCAGGGAATTTCTCCAACAGGCCAAACAGGCGGTACTGGAGGGGATCCGCAACTACCGCTATCCAATGGAAATATTGCGGGCAGAATTGGCGGAAACCCACGCCATCGGTAACGCCCCTTTATTCGATGTGGGGCTCGTCCTTACAAACATCCAGGATCCGGCTCATCTAGGCGATGGTAACGGCATCACATTCAAATTTCACCATATCAAGGAAAACATTGAACTAACCGTCACTTACAATAGACGACGCTATACCGAACGAGCGATCGCCCGGATGATCGGCCACCTCGACACGCTCGCCCAATGCGCATGTTCGCATCCCGGCGACGGGCTCTCGAGCCTGGATTTGCTATCCAATGGGGAAAAACACGACTTGTTGTTCACGTTCAACGATACAGCCTGCAATTATGACCGGAACCAGACAATCCACAGCCGGTTTTCCCGGAGAGCCGCCTCTGCGCCCGGTACCGTAGCCGTCCTGGAGCCGGATCGCAACCGCCAATTCACATATGGGGAACTGAACCGGCTGTCGGATCGATTGGCCTATTATCTGGCGGCCAATGGTTTCACCCGGGGGGATATCGGAGCTCTGTCAATCGCTCCGGGCATTCGCATGGCAGTGGGAATATTGGCAATCCTCAAAGCTGGCGGCGCCTACTTGCCACTGGATCCGCGTTTCCCCGAAGGGCGCCGCGCATTCATGATCAAAGACTCTAACGCCCGGCTGCTTATCGACGACAATTACCCGGAGCTCCACGATCATCACCCGGTCCCGTTGCCGCAGGATATAGGTCCTGAGGACGCGATCTACGTCATCTACACTTCAGGCACCACAGGCACGCCCAAAGGGGTGCTTCTCAGTCATCGAAACCTGGCCAACTACATCCACTGGTTCGCCAACGCAGCCGCTATCGGCAGCAGCGACCACACCATGCTTTTATCCTCCTTCGCCTTCGACCTGGGTTACACTGTGCTTTACTCGTCGCTCCTCAACGGCGCGGTCCTCCATTTACCGGGCCTTGACAAATTGACGGACCCGGACATATTGCTGGGGTATGTCCGCGATTTCGCCATCACTTACCTTAAAATGACCCCGTCGCTTTTCAACATGCTGGCGGCCTCGGACGCTTTCGGGAGTAGCGTCTGCCGGAGCCTGCGCCTGGTGGTGTTGGGGGGCGAAGGAATCAATGTGGAAGATGTGATACAGGCCAGCCGCCATTGCCCCGGCACGCGGTTCATGAACCACTACGGCCCTACCGAAGCCACCATCGGCTGCATCGCCCAATTCATCGACCCGAACTGCTACGAAAACTACAAAAAACGCCCCACCATCGGTAAACCCAACGCCAACAACCAGGTCTACATTCTTGACAGGTCCGGCAACCTTCTTCCCGCCGGTGTGCCGGGAGAACTCTGCGTAAGCGGGCATGGCCTGGCGGCCGGATACCTGAACCGGCCTGAAACAACCGCCGAAAAATTCATTCCCAACCCATTGACCGGCGAACGCATGTACCGCACCGGTGACCGGGCCCGTTGGACCGAGCAAGGAACCATCGAATTTTTAGGCCGCATCGACCATCAGATTAAAATACGCGGCTACCGGGTGGAAACCGGTGAAATCGAAAACCAGCTTCTCCGGCTCCCGCAGTTAAACGATGCGGTGGTGCTCTTCCGGCAAGAGAATCCCGATACAGCCTACCTGGCAGCCTATGTCGTGGCAAAACCCGGGAGCGCCCCTCAAGACGCGTCGGCCCAGACATTACGAGACGCGCTGGCTCCGGTTCTGCCGGAGTACATGATCCCGGCCTATTTCATTCAAATGGAATCTCTCCCTCTCACCGCCAACGGCAAAGTGGATCGCCGCGGGTTACCGGTCCCACAACCGGATTATGGGGATGACGCCGGCGGTCTGAAGAACCAATGGGAAACACGCCTGGCCCATGTGTGGTCCGGTGTGCTGAAGGCGGATCCAGAGGCCATCGGGCCAAAAACGAATTTTTTCGCAATCGGCGGACAATCGCTGAAAGCCACAGTACTGGTATCGAGGATCCATAAAGAATTTCTAGTGAAACTTCCGTTGACC
>JAHELQ010000544.1 GCA_024644125.1 Candidatus Aminicenantota bacterium
ACGCTATTATGAAGTCAGCGATTATATTGCCGCCACGATGGCGGAAGTCAGGCGGATCATTCGCTTGCATCTTCCCCTCAATGAGGGGAAAATACCCGTCGATTTATTGGATTCCTTTCTCGGAAGCCTGCGATTTGACCCTTCGGTGCTGATTCCTCCAAAGGTGGGCGAGGATATCGCCGCCATCGGGATCGAGGGAGAAGAGGTATTAGTTCTCAAATCGGATCCCATTACGTTTGCTACCGATGCCATAGGCTTCTATACTGTCATCGTCAACGCCAACGATATCGCCACCTCCGGAGCCCGGCCACGGTGGTTGTTATCCACCTTGCTCTTGCCTCCAGGCGTTACCGGGAAACAGACGATCGACATTCTGGAAGAATTGAGACAACATTGCGATTCTGCCGGTATTTCATTGTGCGGCGGCCATACAGAGGTGACAGGTTCTGTGACCCGGCCGGTAGTAGTAGGGATGCTGGCAGGAACAGTTGATCGTAAGGATCTGGTGGACAAACGCCGGATGATGTGCGGCAACCGGGTGCTCTTGACCAAAGGGTTGGCAGTGGAAGGAACGGCTCTCATTGCCAGGGAGTTTCCGGACCTGTTGCGGCAAAAAGGGTTGACGGATGACCAAATTGCTTCATGCCGCAGTCTTCTTGAAAATATCAGTATTCTCGTCGAAGCTAAGTTCGCTTCTATATGCCCAGGCGTAACGGCTATGCATGATGTCACTGAAGGGGGACTGGCAACAGCCTTGCAGGAATTGAGCAGCGCAGGTAGTCATCATATCATCATTCATCGAGACAGGATTCGGGTGTTGGAAGAGACCGATCTCGTATGCAATGCGCTTGGGCTGAATCCCCTTGGGCTTATCGGATCCGGGAGTTTGCTCATTTGCTGCGATTCGGCGCAGTCGCAGGCACTGGAGAAAAAGATTCGAGATGAAGGCATCGATTGCCGTTGCATCGGCGAAGTAGGGGAACCGGGGAATGGAATAATCGCGTTTGATGAAGGGGATCCCTGGGTATGGCCTCATTTTGAAACCGATGAAATAACCAGGCTCTATAGCGTATGATATCTGGCATTGCCCCACGATACCGGACAATTTAAGAAAATTATACTATATATATTAGTTTACTAACGAAAATTGGGGAGTCACAGATGGATATAGATAAACTTTTTGCCGTTTTGGGGGTGAAGGCGATTAATAGCGGAGCGTTCAACGGCGTTTGGTTAAAAACCTCCGGCGATGTTCTCGATGTACACTGCCCCGTGGACGGTTCGATTTTGGCTCGCGTCAACCAGGCGGGAGCGGGTGACTATGACCTGGTAATTAAATCCGCGGAAAAAGCTTTTGGAATCTGGAGCTCAGTGCCCGCTCCGAAGCGGGGGGACATTGTACGGCAAATCGGTCTGGAGTTTAGAAAATACAAAGACGAATTGGGGACTCTTGTGTCTCTGGAAATGGGGAAAATCAAAGTGGAAGGGGATGGCGAAATTCAGGAAATTATAGATATCTGCGATTTTGCCGTAGGATTATCTCGGCAATTGTATGGGCTCACAATGCATAGCGAACGGCCCTACAACAGAATGTATGAACAATGGCATCCGCTGGGCGTTCTTGGCCTGATTACCTCCTTCAATTTTCCCGCTGCCGTGTGGGGATGGAATTTTGCCATTGCCGCGGTCTGCGGGGATGTGACTGTGTGGAAGCCCTCTTCAAAGGTTCCCCTCACTGCCGTCGCCTGCATCACTATCGCTAACCGGGTGCTGAGCGAAAATGGTTTTCCCGGCGCCGTCGCTTCGCTGGTGGTGGGTAGGGGAAAGGAGATCGGCGAACATTTGATAGCGGATCACCGTGTGCCGTTGATATCCGCTACCGGTTCGATCCCGATGGGACGGCGGATCGCCCGGGTGGTGGGCGAGCGATTGGGCAGGAGTATACTGGAGTTAGGAGGTAACAACGCTGTTATTGTCAGCCGTCACGCGGATCTCGATATTGCGGTGAAAGGAGTGTTCTTCGGAACCATCGGAACCGCCGGGCAACGGTGTACCAGTACCCGCAGGCTTATTGTCCATGAATCCATTTACGATGATTTTAAGGACCAATTGATCGCCAGTTATAAGCGAGTCAAAATCGGGAATCCTCTGGATCCGAGGGTCGCCATGGGACCTTTGATCGACAAGGACGCTGTCGCGGTGATGCGAGCCGCCATGAAAGGGGTGATCGAGGAAGGCGGGCGAATTTTATACGGAGGAAATGTTCTGGCGACCGAAGACTATTTAGGAGGCTGTTATATCGAACCATGCATCGCCGAAGCGGAAAATCATTACCGGATCGTGCAGGATGAGACGTTCGCTCCGATTGTGTACCTCACCAAGTACAAACTCATCGAAGAAGCCCTAGCTATGCAAAATAGCGTTCCCCAGGGCTTGAGTTCATCGATTTTTTCCCATCATCTGCGGGAAGTGGAATTATTCCTGTCACATAGTGGAAGCGATTGCGGCATCGCCAATGTCAATTCCAGTACCAGCGGAGCGGAGATCGGAGGCGCGTTCGGCGGTGAGAAGCAAACCGGAGGAGGCCGTGAATCTGGATCCGACGCCTGGAAGTATTATATGCGCAGGCAGACCACAAATATTAATTGGGGAAGCGATTTGCCCCTGGCGCAAGGTATCCGCTTTGACGGGCCTTGACAAAATAGGAGGTTTGGCATGGAAATCGGTGAAAAATTGGAGGCTTTCCAGGAAATCAAATTGTTGCTGGATGGCCTGGGGCAAGAATTGTTTAAAAAAGAGTGGCACTTCGCTTGCGATACCTGCAATTCCCGGAGCTTGATCTTCCATGGCATCGATCTCTTCCCAAATGTGATCCGCTTCTATTGCCTCAATTGTTCGGTTGCCGGATCTGTCGGGGCTCCTGACCGCAAGAAAATCGCGAAATTCGTGAAACAATATCTAAAGCTAAACGATGTGCCCCGGTTTGAATTTGTCATTCAGAGGCACGAGGCTCCGAAGAGGGATCGTCTATCTGAAGATTCGTCATTTCCTTCGTCACCCTGAAGGAGAATTCCGGGTATTCGTAAATGGGCATCCGGGGTTCGGTTTCCCCCATTGAATAACCGTAGAGCCCATCGTAGTCAGAAGGGTCTTCTCCTAATTCTTTTAATTGTTCCAGATATTCGCTGATGGATTTAGATTCAATAATCACAACTTTTCCCATTTTTTCAATAATCGGACTATGGACGCGGGTGCAGTCATGGTCGAATTCCAGGATCCTGCGGCCGTAGCGGGTAATTCCTATGACCCGGAAAGTGAGGCTCTTGCCCACACCCGGCAAATTCAACACATTGCGGTCGGTGGCCAGGAACGGTAATCCGGCGGTTTCCTGTAATTGGGCGATGTTATCCACCATGGATCCAGGCATATCAGGGAAATGGGAGATGGCGTCGTAATGTTTGCGGGGGATGCGGCCGATACTTTTTTCTTCAATTTGTTCCTGCATAGCTCTGGCGTTGGGAGCAAAATTGAAGTGATTCTCCATGTAACCTTTCACTGTAAAAGTATAATAAGGAAGGATACCCACTCGGTTCAGCACTTGCCGGAGTTTGGCCGAATGGCCTCGGCGCGAAGCGGCAGTAGTGAATACCAATTGATTGGTGACGATCCACCCCGCTCCGTTGAGCCGGGCTACCGCTTCTTCCACTTCCGGCGTAATTTCCATAGGCGATTCGAAATGGGCCTGGATGATAAATTGGCGTATGCCGATTTCCATCGCTTTTTCTTTGAATTCTTTAAGTATGTCTGTCAATTCGGGAGTTATTCGTTGAGGGAGGTAGGCTGGCAAACGGGT
>JAHELQ010000085.1 GCA_024644125.1 Candidatus Aminicenantota bacterium
CCTGCGTACCGTCATTGTAAAAAATCGTTACATGCGCTTTGCCGCGGGCTTCGATATTATCTGCCTCGTCGTCGTCGAGAATGTCGGGGGAAATCCATTCCGCCAGGCGCATATTGAGAACCATCATATCCAGTTGTCCGTCGCCGTCGATGTCCCCCCCTTTGATTCGACCCACTGCGGGATTCGGCGCAATCTGCGGGAGTTTCATGAAGATGTTGGTTTTTGGGCCGGCGGTGGCGGTGACCGTCACCGATGGAGCGCTCTCCAATCCGGTTTTTGAATCGGTGGCTGTGACGTAGTAACTATAGGTTCTTTCGTATTGCACGTCGTTTGAATCCACAAAATTAGTTGAATCCGTTACCGGTTTCGAGGTAAGACGTGAAAAATTGGTCCCGTCCGTGCTGCGATACACATGGTATTCCGCTTTCGCATTGTTTCGATCCAACCTCCAGGAAATGTAGATGTTCCAATTCCCATCGACCGCCTGCCCCTGGGGAAGGGCCAGTAGGTGAGTGGGAACTCGCAATGACACCTGCTCTTCTGTTGAGATGCCGGTTGTCTCATCTCCGAAAACCAGCCCCAAAAAAAGCATACATAGCGCCAAACATGCTGCAAATGTTTTGTTCATATAATCTCTCCTAACGTAAAATTTTTCTTTTCGAGATATTGGCAGCATCATGGATGCCAGTATGCTTGAATGTGGAAGGGGCTTTCGCTGTAACCGTAAAGGGCTTTGCCGCTCGATCGGGCGCATCTTGTGATAACCTATGGTTTATAAATTATAATTGGCTGGTTATATACTGATGTCAATGATTGGGTACGGTTGTTGTAAGAGTGGGGGCGATGGGTGACCGCCCCCCTGATATTGAGTCGAAATTCGAATTCGTTTTGGCTTTTAGGCGCCCCGGAAGATGACGTCTTCCTTCTTGAACCATTGGGCGCAGAAAATCAACCCCATGGCCGCCAATAGGAAGAGGGAGAGATATACCTCCAACAATAGGCCGGTTTTGATCGTTCCGGCGATAATTTCCTTGGTGGCCAGCGACACATTGAGAATTGGGACCAATGCCGTGACTGCGTTCAATTTGGTGCCGGGGAACAATCCAATGAACACCGGCACGATGACTAAGATATTCAGTGGAGTGATGAGGCTCTGCGCCTCTTTGAACGTGTGGGCGAAAATGGATATGGACAAAAGAACCGAGGCGAAAAAGACCGATAATGGAATCAACAGGCTCAACACCGTAAGAATGGTCTGGAAATTGAGGACTTGAAGCAAGAGATTCAAAATCTCGTCCGGAATTTCCGTCGCGAATTTCACCGACAGGTAAAGTCCCAAAAACGAAATGACCACGCTGCCGATCCCGGCTAGAAACACCACCAGGAATTTTCCCATTACTATTTGCATCCGTTTGGCGGGAGAAGTGAGTAAGGTTTCGATCGTCCCTCTCTCCTTTTCGCCGGCAGCCAGGTCGATGGCGGGATACATCGCTCCCATGAAGCAAAAAATAACAAAAATGTAGGGCAACAGGCCGCCCACCGCTTCGCCCAATTTCTCCTGGACTGTGGCGATATCGTTTTTATTCAGGGTAATTGCCTTGCCGATATTGACATCCAGTTCCAATTCCTTGAACCGCGCATCGACCAATGAGGATTCATATTGATCGAGAATATTCTCGACGCGACGGCCGGTAATCTTGGTCTCTTCGGAAGATTTCAAGTAAAATGTGACGGCGCCCTGTTTTTTTTCCGCCACCATGCGGTCAAATTCGGGGCTGATCACCAGACCGAAATCGAGCGCTCCCGATTTGATCTGTTCCTGGATTTTCTCCTCAGTTAAATCCTCTTTCAACGTTATCCCTTCGTTCTTTTTTAACAGATCATCGAGACCGGCCGCGTTTCCGTTGGTGATTAGAGCCAGGGACAACGTTTTTTCCTGCGCCTCTTTTTTCTGTTTCATCATGATTTTGGTGGAAATAGTCATGAACATTGGGAATAATAATAGAGGAATGACGATCATGACGATCAGCGTGCGGCGGTCCCTGAGGGTATCCATTAGTTCTTTCTTGAAAATAATAAATGTTGTTTTCATAGAGCGCCTCCATTTTCGGAAACCAGGCGGATGAATTCATCCTCGATGCTCCGGGATTGCATTTGGTGTTGAAATTCTTCATATAGGCCGTTGAAGAGCAACTTACCTCTATGGATAATGGCCATGTCGTCGCTCAGAAGGCTGACCTCACCCATGATATGCGTGGAAAATATCACGGTCTTCCCATCCTCTTTGCAGTTTTTGATGAGTTGAATGATATTCCGAGACGTGATCACATCCAGACCGACGGTCGGTTCGTCAAATATGACGACATCCGGATCATGGATAATGGTGCGGGCAATGGAGACCTTTTGTTTCATACCGGCGGACAATTTGGCGATTCTACGGTTGGCGAATTCATCTATCCCCAATAGGCCGAACAATTCTTCTTTCCGCTGTTTGAAGCGTCCCAGATGCATACCGTTTAATTCGGCGTAATATTTGATTAATTCATTGGGGGTGAGGCGGTCATACAATCCGGTGGACCCGGTTAAAAATCCGATACGACGCCTCACTTCCTGCGGTTGGGTCACGGTGTCGAATCCCGCCACTTCGATCTTTCCGCTACTGGGTTTCAGCATTGTGGCGATCATGCGCAATGTGGTGGTTTTCCCTGCGCCATTGGGACCGAGTAATGTGAAAACCCGCCCGGGCTCGCAACGGAAACTGATTTCTGAAACCGCCCATATCGAACTCTGCGTCTTTCCCAACTTTTCTTCTCTTTTTTGCTTTTTTGACAATTTAAACTGCTTGCTTACTTGATCGACTGCGATCATTACATTCTCCTTCCTCTAGCATTTTCCATTCATCAGGGATTATACCGGACTATCGAACATTTTTCAACGTTCGTCCATTTCACGGTCAATATCCCATTAATTTGTGTATTGGCTTTTTTTTATATAAAAAATATACGAATCTATGGTAAAATAGTTATTTAAAAAATAGAACGGGAAATCTACGAGAGACATTTGGTTTACAAAAGGGCTATTTTTTGATAGAATATAATGTAATATCATATGAATAGGAGGAATATTGTGAGTATTACGAGCGAAGAGAAGCAGAAGCTGATTACGAAGTTCCAGAGGGAACCAAACGATACCGGCTCAGAAGATGTACAAATCGCTGTGTTGACCGAAAGGATCAAGAATCTGACAGAACACTTCAAAACCCATAAAAAAGATCACCATTCTAGAAGGGGATTGATGGGGATGGTCTCACGGAGAAGAAAATTATTGCAATTTTTAAAAAGAAAAGATTACCAGAGATATCTGAAAATATTGCAGGAACTAAATTTAAGAAAATAATTTGCACTTGCTGGAAATTATTTTATATTTCTGAAAATTTTTTAGATATTTGTGATGTGTAAGGAGAAATGAATGCAAAAAACAGTGGAGATTAAGATAGATCGGACCATAATGAAAATTGAAACCCACCGCTGGGCGAAACAATCTAATGGATCGGCTGTCCTTACTTTCAAAGACAATGTAATGATGGTAACCGCCAATATGAAGGACCAGGCATCCGAGACTCAGGAATTTTTCCCTTTGATGGTGGATTATCGTGAAAACAATTATGCCGGAGGAAAAATTCCCGGTGGATTTTTCAAGCGTGAAGGTAAACCTTCCGAGAGAGAAGTGCTGATGTCGCGCTTGATCGACCGTCCGATACGTCCGCTGTTCCCGGAAAACTTTTTCAATGATACGCAGATTATCGCGATGCTTTTATCTGGAGATTTTAGCGTCGATTACGATTCTATGGGTATTATTGGCGCTTCCGCGGCCCTTCTGTCGTCTACGATTCCATTTACCACACCGGTTGGAGCCGTGAAGATCGGGAGAAAGGACGGAAGTTTTATCATCAATCCGGGGAGAGAAGAGTTAAAGGAACTGGAAATGGTTGTCCAGGCTGCCGGCACCGAAGACGATATCGTCATGTTGGAAGCTGAAGGCCGCGAATTCGACGAAGATATTCTGAAACAGGCTCTTATACTGGCTAAAGAATGTATATCGAAGATTTGCGAAGCCCAGAGGGAACTCATCAATCCTGATAAATTACAGGTAGAGGAAGATGTCCTGCTGAACGAAATTTATGACACCCTCAAAGGGAAATACGAGAATTCTCTCAGAGACGCAATTTTTACCGTTGGGAAAAAAGAACGGAGCGACAAGCTGAAGCTCATTTCCGAGGAATTTATCGAAGGCGAAGAAGATGAAATTCGTATCGCCAAAATGAAACGTGCTCTCCATAAACTTGAATACAACGTGTTCAGGCAGACTCTTTTGCAGGAGAAAAAACGGAACGACGGACGGGCGTATGACGAGATCAGAGATATTTCTATTGAATTGGGAATATTACCCCGGGTGCATGGCTCAGCCGTATTTACCCGCGGAGAAACCCAGTCCCTTTCGACCGTTACCCTGGGGAGCGAAGAGGATTCGCAGAGAATCGACGATTTGTTGTCCACCGGTGAAACAAAAAAATTCATGCTTCACTACAACTTCCCTCCGTTTTCGGTTGGAGAGGTCAGTTTTCTGAGAGGCGCCGGAAGACGGGAAATCGGACATGGGCAATTGGCGGAGAAAGCGTTGAAAAACATTCTTCCCGACGAAGAGACCTTCCCGTATACCGTTCGTGTCGTATCTGATATCCTTGAATCGAACGGTTCATCCTCCATGGCGACTGTATGCGGCGGCACGTTGGCTTTGATGAACGCCGGTGTTCCTATCACCGCTCCTGTCTCGGGCATTGCCATGGGACTCGTAAAGGAAGGCGACGATTATGCGATTTTGACGGATATCGCTGGATTCGAAGATCATTTCGGTGATATGGACTTCAAAGTGGCCGGTACCGAAAAGGGCATCACCGCAGTGCAGCTTGATATTAAAATCGATGGATTGAGCGATGAAATTATCGACGGTACCCTCGATCAGGCCAAAAGAGCTCGTTTGTTCATTCTGAACAAAATGCGGGCAGAGATCTCGGAACCGTCCGGAGAACTGTCGGCATACGCGCCCGTGATTTTAACCATGCATATCAACCCCGAAAAGATCAAAGATTTGATTGGTCCCGGTGGAAAAACAATCAAGGAATTGGTAGCTACCTATAATGTAAAAATCAATACTGACGATGACGGTAGGGTGACAATCGCAGCCCAGAATATGGAAGTCGGAGAAAAGGTCGAGAAGAGAATCAATGAGTTGACAGCCGTTGTGGAGATTGGAAAAATCTACAAAGGCAAAATCGCCCGTATCGAAGATTACGGCGTATTCGTCGAAATCTTGAACGGCTCTATGGGGCTCTTGCACATCTCTGAAATTTCCCACCGGAGAATTCGTAATATAAATGATGTCAATTACAAACTCGGACAGATTCTCGATGTAAAAGTCATCGGAGTTGACCGTGATAACAGGATAAAGCTGAGTAAAAAGGCCATTGAGTCGAATAATCCCCCTTCTTTTAGAAATGAGACTAAACCTAGATAAATACAAGAAGCTTCATCTTTGTAACGAAAACAAAAAACAGGGCTTCACACTGATTGAATTATTGGTGGTAGTCCTGATTGTTTCCGTTCTTGCCGCCATAGCGATTCCCATCGCGGAAACGTCCATCAAACGCGAACGAGAGATAGAATTTCGGAGAAATATTCGTACTATCCGCACCGCCATCGATGAGTACAAGATTTTTGTGACCGAAAAGAACATAAAAATGGATGATGATCGTTATGGTTACCCTGAAGAACTGGAAGAATTGGTCAAAGGGGTGGAGTACAGGGATGAAAAAAACAAGGAAAGAATTCAAAAGTTTCTAAGAAAAATTCCGATCGATCCAATTTCAAATTCCTACGAGTGGGGCTTGCGATCTTACCAGGACAAGAGAGATTCTCAAACCTGGGGTGAGGAGAATGTGTACGATGTTTATACCAAATCCGAACGCAAGGCCCTCGATGGAACCTATTACAAAGATTGGTGACGCGTACTCGCCTTTTGTCTGTTCGTAAAGGAGAATGAGATTGATCATATCGGCCAGCAGACGGACCGATATACCTGCTTTTTTCGCCCCGTGGTTTTTCAACCGCATTGACGAGGGGTTTGTGTTGGTGCGAAATCCCATGAATCCAAAGATGGTAAGCCGTATTTCCCTGTCTCCGGATATAGTGGATTGTATTGTTTTCTGGACAAAAAACCCCCGCCCCATATTAGATTATTTATCCCGGTTGGACAATTTCGGCTATCACTATTATTTTCTGTTTTCATTGAATGGCTATGGTCCATTATTGGAGGAAAAGGTTCCGCCGGTCGATTTGGTGATCGACACCTTCTGCGCGCTCTCCGGGAAGATCGGCAAGGAACGTGTGATCTGGCGGTACGACCCGATTGTGTTAACGGATGAAATGGATGCTATCTATCATCTCCGTCATTTCCGGACGTTGGCGGAGCAATTGAGTGGAGCGACTGAGACTTGTATTTTCAGCTTTCTCGATCTCTATCAAAAATGCCGGCGGAATTTGTCGGGGATCGACATTGTAAATCCCGATTTGGATCTGATTCGCGATCTTTCCCTTCAATTGAACGACATCGCGTCCGGCTACGGCATCAATCTCAGCGCGTGCGCGGAAGATTTGACTCGTCCGGGGCTCGAGGGGAGGATCCGGCCGGCCCAATGTATCGACGATCGCCTGGTGGGGCGAATCTCAGGGCGCGAGGTGTCGCTTCCGAAAGACAAAAACCAGCGGGCGCTTTGTGGATGCGTCGAAAGTATCGACATCGGGGCGTACAATACCTGCGGACATTTGTGTAAGTATTGTTACGCCAATTCAAATCCTGTGACAGTGAAAAATAATGTGAAGAGGCACTTCTCCTGCGCGCCTTTCCTGGTTGGTCAATCGGAAGAGGGGGATGTTGTCCGGGACCGGTCGTTATGTTCCGGGCAGGTGAAATTCCTGGCAAACAATTAAAAAATTGCTTTTTAGCTTGACTAATTTTTTTGTCCTTGATAATATTAATCTTTCTCCTTCAAAGGTTTTATCGCTATTGTGTGAAACTATAATTGAATATCTAAAGGAGGCAAGCATGAATGAATTAGTAAAAAGATTAACAAAAGAACAACCTGTGGAAGCGGCCAGGCCGGAAAAGACAGCAAAGGCCCTGAAGGAATGTATCGACAGAGATTACGTACACATCATGTTTAAAAATACCGGTACCGAAGTGGGTGTCCAGTTGGATCGGAGAGACTGTAACTTTAGTGAAGGTGATTTTGATAAAGCAACCGGGAAGGTTCATTTGGTTGGTGGGCTGACGTTAAATTATGATAAGGTACGCTGCATCGCCGACATCGACCTGGAATCCCTCGAGGGTAATGGGAAACTGGAACCGGTTAGTGATGAAGAGTACGAGATGATCATGGGAAGAGCTGAATCCTGATTATCTGCTGACGCATTCTGAATAACGAGGCTAATTAAAACTCTACGGGGGGATTTGCGATGCATGTCCCCCGTCACATATTTTCCAGGAAAGGGTGGATTTCCGAATATATTGACATGCATAGGAATTCTGGTATAATTAAAATGTAGTTTTTTAATCCTCTCGGTGGTATTCTGTATTGATACCTGGTTATGTTCGTTGGTTAGAATCGATATCAATGTGATTTAGGAGGAAATGTTGGAGGATATCAAGTTTATAGATAGTAAATTCCGGTTGGTTATTCTCGCGGCCAAAAGAGCGAAGCAGTTGGTTCGGGGCAGTAAGAAGAAAGTGAATATGCATGCGGAAAACCCCCTGACAATTGCTTTGAAAGAAATTGAACTGGGCTTGATTAATTTTGAAATCATCAGTGAAGCGGATGAGCAATTGGCTCTTGAGAGTTTGCAGCGGATAGGCAAAGAGACTAAAAGAAGGGATGAACAGGATTTGCTCAGCTTTGCCGGCGACGATGATGATGATGAGTATGAGGAAGAAGTTGAAGAAGAAGTCGAGGCCGACGAAGACGTCGATGACGAAGTGGATGAGGATATTGACGAAGACATCGATGCCGACGTAGATGATGACGTCGATGATTATGATGAAGATGGCGATGATCTGGATTCGATCGATCCCGATGATATGATCGACGACGATGACGATTAATATAGATATTTTGTAGTATATGAAAATCATTGTACGGTCGCCAAATTGGATCGGTGACTGTGTGATGTGTTTACCTGCGATACGTGCCCTCAAACAAACACTAAACGAGAGTGAAATCACAATAGTGACTCAACGTCACCTGCGAGAGATATTTATTCATATTCCTGAAATTGCCATGATCTGGTCCATCCCGGGAGGTTCCGGGATACGTGGGGTATTCAACGCTTCCCGGGAGTTACGGAAACTGGGCGCGGACGCGGGCATTCTTTTTACCAATTCCTTTCATTCTGCGTTTTTGTTCAGTCTGGCCAGTGTTCCGGCTGTTATTGGATACAACAAGGATTTGCGAGGATTCCTTCTGGACAAAAAACTTCCATTTCCTGATAATGACCGGCACCATGTCTATTTTTACCTTGATTTAATCGAAGCCTTTACCGAACTCCCAATAAAAGATACATTTCCAAATTCTCTTGTGATATTGAAGGAAGAGCGGGAGGCTGCGCTCTGCTTCCTGAGGGAAGCGGGTGTAGAGATTGAACGGCCGATGCTGGGAGTATCCCCTTCCGCTGCTTATGGAACGGCAAAAGAATGGGAGCCGTCATCTTTTTCCCGGCTTATTGCCCGCTTAGGGAATGAGTATCCAGATTTGCAAATACTTCTTCTTGGTTCTCAAAAAGAGCGTCAAAAAATGGAAGCCATATCTTCCGGGCACGATGTGAAATGCTTCAATCTCGCAGGGAAGCTAAGCCTCCGGGAATCGATCGTGACGATATCCCTTTGCCGGTGTTTTCTCGGGAATGATTCAGGGCTTCTTCATATCGCATCCGGGGTCGATGTCCCGTATGTCGGTATTTTTGGACCAACTCTTCCGCATAAGACCGCTCCATTCGCTACCCGTTCCAGGATTCTTTACAAAAAGGCGGATTGCGCTCCTTGCAAGCACCGGGATTGCCCGATCGATCATCGTTGCATGAATTCCGTTAGTGTGGATGAGGTCTTCGCGGCTGTGGTCTCGTTTTTGACGCCGGAGTAAATAGATACTCAATTGGGGGAGTGGGTGAAAAAAATTGCGGTTTTTCTGGATCGTGACGGTACAATAAATAAGGATAAAGGTTACATTTGCCAATATTCAGACATCGAGATTTTTCCGTTTGCCGTGCCGGCAGTAAAGGAGATCAAGAGAAGGGGATTTAAGGTTCTGGTGGTAACGAACCAGGGATCGATCGCCAAAGCTATTTGCACTGTAGAGCAGGTTCTGGATATTCATGAACAAATGGATGATTATTTCCGATCCCGTGGAGCATCAATCGATGAGTTCTATTTTAATCCCTATCACGAAGAGGGCATCCTTCCACAGTTCTCGATAAAACACCCCTGGCGGAAACCGGAGCCCGGAATGTTGTTGCAGGGAGCTCTAGAGTTTGATATTGATTTAGAGAAATCGTATATGGTGGGGGATAGCGCCCGGGATATTATCGCCGGTAAGCGGGCCGGATGCAAGACGATTTTGGTGCTGACCGGGCATGGTGTAAGGGCTGTGAAAGAATTGACCGATCAAAACGCAAGCCCTGATTTTATTGCTCCGACTCTCTGGGATGCGCTAGAATTCATCGAATAAAGAAGAGGACGGGCGCATTGCCCGTCCTATATGTAACTCAAATCTGATTTACCTTCAATTACGCAAGAGTGGCGACCATTACGGCTTTGATCGTGTGCATGCGATTTTCGGCTTCATCGAACACGATGGACGCTTCGGATTCGAATACATCTTCGGTGACTTCCATGCCGTCCAATCCGTATTTCTGGAAGATTTCTTCGCCGACTTTAGTTTCGCGGTTATGAAATGCCGGCAGGCAGTGAAGGAATTTTGCATTCGGATTGCCGGTTTTTTCCATGATTTTTTTATTGATCTGGAATGGTTTTAATAGCCTGATACGTTCTTCCCAAACCGAGTCCGGTTCGCCCATGGATACCCAAACATCGGAATAGAGAAAATCAGCGCCTTTTACCGCTTCGTCCACATTGTCGGTGATGGTGATTTTAGCCCCGGTCTCTTTGGCGATCTCACGGCACTGAGCCACCAATTCAGCGTTGGGCTGATATTCTTTGGGAGCCGCGAGGCGAATATCCATTCCCATTTTGGCGCCGCCCACAAGGAGCGAGTTACCCATGTTGAAACGGGCATCCCCCAGGTAGCAGAGTGTCATCTCGTTCATCGGCTTGTTGGAATGTTCTCTCATAGTCATGAAATCTGCAAGAATCTGAGTCGGGTGGTATTCGTTGGTCAGGCCGTTCCAGACGGGGACACCGGCGTAAGCGGCCAGTTCTTCAACAATTACCTGGCCGAAGCCGCGGTATTCGATTCCATCATACATGCGGCCCAATACGCGGGCAGTATCTTTCATGGATTCTTTGTGGCCGATCTGAGAGCCGGATGGTCCCAGATATGTAACATGGGCTCCCTGGTCTTTTGCTGCCACTTCAAAGGCGCAACGGGTGCGGGTGGATGATTTTTCAAAAATCAAGGCGATGTTTTTACCTTTCAGCTTTGGCTGCTCGGTTCCGGCATATTTGGCCTTTTTCAATTCATCCGAAAGATCGAGTAAAAAAAGAATTTCTTTGGGAGTGAAGTCCAGTAACTTTAGAAAGTTCCGGTTTTTAAGATTGTATGCCATATGATTCCTCCTGGTTATCGTTGAAGTTAAAGCCTATCTTACCGTAAAAACCGACTTAAATCAATAGCTTTTCCCTCCCATTCTCCAATCAGGGGAAATTACGGGCAAGTCCGGCCTTGGCAAAAAGCCGGAATCATTGTAAAATAACACGTATGAAAAAAGAAAAAGCTCTTGTTTTGTTTTCCGGTGGTTTGGATTCCACTACAGCCCTCTACTGGGCCAGAGAACGGTTCGATGACGTCTCGGTTCTGATTTTCAGCTATTCACAAAAGCATAATATAGAAGTCAAAATGGCGGAGATAACCGCCCGAAATCTTGGCCTGGCCTATCACATTGCTGATTTTTCCCTCAAAGAACTGGCTAAATCAGCTCTTATCGATGAAAGCAGAAATATCCCCCCCTCGTTTCAGGATGCGAAAGATGACGAGGGTGTCCCCCATACCTATGTGCCCTTCAGGAACGGGATTTTTCTCTCGGTCGCGGCTGCATACGGCGAATCCCGTGGCATTCACAATTTGGTGACCGGTTTCAACCAGATCGATACGCCCGATTATCCCGATACTACGGAGGAATTTACCAGGAAAATGGAAGCGGCCATCAACGAAGGCACCTTCGCTTCTTCGGGAAGGTTCCGGTTTTCTGTGCACGCTCCTCTTGTCCGGATGACAAAAGCGGAGATTGTCCGCTTCGGGTTATCTATGGGAGTGGATTATTCATTTTCTGTCAGTTGTTACCGGGGAGGGGAGATCCCCTGCCTGGCATGCCCATCCTGCGATATCCGAAAAGAAGCGTTCAAGGAGTTGGGGCTCGAGGATCCTTTGATCCTGAGATTGAAAAAGGAGAATAGAATTTGAGTTGGGAATTAGTGGTCAAACAAACATTTTCATCCGCTCATTTCCTTGAGAATTACCGGGGAAAGTGCGAAAAAATGCATGGACATACATTCCGGGCGGAAGTGTACTTCGAGGTGCATACCCTGGATAAAGCTGGAATCTCTATCGATTTTACAGAGATCAAGAGTTATTTGTTGGATCTTCTGCCGGATCACAAATTATTGAATGATGAATTCGATTTCTCACCCTCCGCGGAAAACCTGTCCCGCTATTTCTATATAAAGATCAAAGAAAAATACCCCGTGTCAAAGGTTGTTATCTGGGAATCAGAAAACGCCGGGGCGATTTATTCAGAGAAAGACAATTCCGGTGACAGGCGATAAGTCTTACGGAGCCCTCCGCTTGCATGAAATCTTCTGGTCTGCGCAAGGGGAGGGGGCCAATAGCGGGAAACCAGCGGTATTTGTCCGTTTGAGCGGTTGCTCGATACAATGTTCTTTTTGCGATCAACGAGAGGCGTGGCAAGACGGCGAACTTACCGGGATAAACGTTATTCTCGGCAATGTGGAAGGGGTGATGCGGCGTTATCCCGACTCGATGGTGGTGATAACCGGAGGGGAGCCGCTGGAGCAGGATATATCGCTTCTCGTATCAGGATTGAAAGAGAGGCGACGCTTCGTCGCGGTGGAAACCAGCGGTTGTCTGTACCAGGACATTCAGGTGGATTGGTGGACCGTTGCGCCAAAAGCCGCCAGGGATTTTTATATTCATCCAAAATTGGCAGCCCGCGCTTGTGAACTGAAGCTTGTGGTGACTGATAAATTGAGTCTGTCGATAGTTAAAGAGATCCGCGAGAAAATTTCGTTTATTCCTATTTTTCTTCAGCCCCAATTTTATGATCTGTCCAAATTTCAGCGCACATATCATTTGTTTGAAGAATGCCAACGGCAGGGAATCGACAATATCAGGCTGGGGCACCAATTGCACACTGTGTACCGGATCCGCTGATTTTCCTCTTCAATGCATTTTTCCCCTTTACCAATGATTCCATTTGAACAATTGGTCTGGATCTTTTCGCGGGCGAGCCGGCGGCAGGTCTTTATAGTATCCCAGGCTCATCAATTGGACGATTCGCAGGTCATCCGGAACTCCCAGCGCCTTTTTGGCGCCTTCCTCGTCAAAAGAACCGATCCAGCAAGTTCCCAATCCTTCGCGCACCGCTTGCAGGGAGATGTGATCCAGGACAATGGCCAGGTCGATGGGGTAAGCAGGCTGTCGGCAACGCATCACATAGCCTGGATTAAGAGCGACTGCCGCCAACAGCAGGGGGGCTGTATACAGAAAAGCTTGATGGGGAGAGGCGGCATCCACCAATTCTTTGCGCGCGAGTTCGTCTTCTACCACCAGAAGCTTCCAATCTTGAAGGTTTTTTGCTGTGGGAGCCAATCTGGCCGCATCCAGAATTCGTTGCATTTTTTCTTTTTCCACAGGTTTGGGCATATAGGCCCGAATCGATCTTCGATCCTTTATTTCTTGCAAAATCATCACAAACCTCCTCGTATACTAATTAAGGTATCACAGAACGTTCGATATTTCAATCGCCTGAAGCTATTCACAGCCGCTTTCTTAGAGGAAAACGATATAATTTTTTTAAACGTACTGGCATTGAAATTTTACTCAAAGAATGTATAATGAAAAGTAAATCTTTCAAAAAGAGGACAAAATGAAAGTATTGGTAATTAACAGTGGAAGTTCATCTATCAAATTCCAGTTTATTAACATGGAAACTCAAGAAGTTCTGGCAAAAGGTCTGCTGGAACGAATCGGCCTTGATGGTTCCAGAATCAAATACCAGAAAAAGGACGAGAAAAAGGTCATCGAGCAGTCCATCAAGGACCACAAAGAAGGTATCGACATCATTGTGTCCCGCCTCACCGATCCTCAGGATGGAGTTATCAAAGACAAAAAGGAAATTTTTGCGGTCGGCCATCGCGTTGTGCATGCCGGAGAAAAATTCAACGGTACTGTGAAGATCACAGAGGAAGTACTGGCAGCGTTGAAGGAATGTATTCCCCTGGCCCCGCTTCACAATCCGCCAAATATCGCAGGAATCGAAGCGACTCAAAATGTATTGCCAGGCATCCCAATGACCGGCGTATTCGATACGGCATTCCACCAAACAATGCCGGAAAAGGCGTATATTTATGCCATCCCTTACAAATATTACAAGAAGCATGGGATTCGCCGTTATGGATTCCATGGGACTTCCCATTTTTACGTCGCCAAAGAGGGCGCGAAACAAATGGGCAAAAATCTGGAAGATCTCAAGATCATCAGTTGCCACCTTGGCAACGGTTCATCGATCGCAGCCATCAAGAATGGAAAATCAGTCGATACATCGATGGGATTCACTCCTCTGGAGGGACTGGTGATGGGCACCCGTTGCGGAGATATCGATCCAGCCATCCCGATGTTCATTCAGCGGACGGAGGGTGTGAGCTTCGAAGAGGTGGATTCTATTTTAAATAAACAGAGCGGAGTTCAGGGAATTTCGGAGGTTTCGTCCGATATGCGCGATATTCACGATCAGGTTTCAGAAGGCAATAAGCTAGCCCAGTTGGCAGTCGATATCATGGGTTACCGGTTGAAAAAATATATCGGATCCTATATTGCCGCTATGAATGGCGTTGATCTGATTATTTTCACCGCCGGGATCGGCGAGAACGACGAGTTTGTCCGGGAGAAGGCACTCGAGGAAATGGAGGGACTGGGGATTGTTTTCGACAGAGAGCTGAACCTCAAATCCCGGGGCAAATTGGAAATTCTTTCAACACCTGAATCAAAGGTGCAGGTAATGATTATTC
>JAHELQ010000086.1 GCA_024644125.1 Candidatus Aminicenantota bacterium
TCATAAAATGCTCAAAAAACGAAACGCAAACGATTATGCAATCGCAGCATAGATGACATGCTGCCGTCCTGACTTTCCACTCCTGCGGGAGGGTTGAGGGCGTCATTTAGCGGGATCAGTACTGAACGCAGCACCTTCCGGTTTTCAGTACGAACTTTAGGGAGGGTCGGCCCGAAGCGATTTTGTTTGCTTTTTACGTGAGGGCTTGTATAAAAAGCAAAATAAACCTGTAGACGCTTTAATGGATTCACTATTGGACGCGGGTTCGATTCCCGCCGCCTCCACCATTGAATAAGGTCATTGGGAAGAGTAAAATATTGCAGCAGTTAACAGTTGATGGGTATACATAAAAAGACATTCAAAGCAATTTTCATTTTTATAGTCCTTGTTTTCATACAATCCTCCCTCTTTTCACTAAACGTAAACATTCGATCATTCGATCACGCCGACTACACACGTCTTGTATTGGAAGGCGACCGTAGTTTCGAGTTCAATGTCGAAACGAGAGAACGTTCCCTGGAAATAAAACTTACCAGTGCGACGAATCACGAGGAGCAATTGATCCCGGTCCGAAATTCGAAACTTATCAACGGCGTGTATCACAAAAAAGCCCCGTCGGGCAGCACCTACACCGTAATGATGAATTCCGGTTTCGAGATCAAGAACAATTTCGTTCTTGAACGTCCATACCGGGTTGTATTCGATCTGGCCAAAAGCGTCAAACCGGTTCCGCAATCGACTCTCCCCCAACCGCCGGCGATAGAATCAGAGCAAGAAATCCCTGAACAAGACGATGAACCGGAACAACAGAATTCA
Organism: Candidatus Aminicenantota bacterium; assembly: GCA_024644125.1. Classification (GTDB taxonomy): domain Bacteria; phylum Acidobacteriota; class Aminicenantia; order UBA2199; family UBA2199; genus JAHELQ01. Next base: position 817 of record JAHELQ010000086.1, read on the forward strand.
CAAAATCAAAATTTCGCCATAAACACCATCTGCATCGATGCGGGGCACGGCGGCAGCGACAATGGCTCCGTTGGCAAAACCGGCTTATTGGAAAAAGATGTCACACTGAAAATCAGTAAAAAACTGAAAGAGGTTATCGAAGGGCGACTGGGTTTGCGCGTCGTCATGACCCGCAGCAATGATTCCGAAGTATCGCTAAACTCCCGTGTGGCGCTGGCCAATAACCAGAAGGCGCAACTGTTTGTGTCGATCCATATCAACTCCTCCTACCGGAAAGCCGCGCGTGGAACAGCGACATACTATGTCAGCCTCAAAGCCACCGACCAGGAATCGTTCGAGTTGGCCCAGAAAGAGAACCAGTCGGACAAAGAACTGGAAGAGGCGGCTGAGAACGACGAATTGAAGATGATTCTCTGGAATATGGCCCAAACTGATTATATCAGGGAATCCAGTGTATTGGCTGAATCTATCCAGACCGAATGCAATTCCCTGATGAATACCCTCAACCGAGGCGTAAAGCAAGCACCCTTCCGCGTTCTAATGAGAGCGGCCATGCCAGCGGTGTTGGTGGAAATCGCGTTTATTTCCAATCCAATGGAAGAAGAAAAGCTGAAAAACGAAGAATTTATAAATAAAGTGGTATTGGCAATCTACAACGGAATCGCTAAATTCATTCGCTACCACGACCAGACATACAAATGAAAAAACGATTGATATACGCTCTCATGGCGATCGCCCTTGTTTTTTTTGTCACATCCATTATTATCTTTATCAAAAACCGCGCTCCCAATGAGGAAAAACCGATACAAACTCAGGAATCCCAAACAGCCGAAACCGACTCGGAAAGCGTGGAGCCGCATCTGCTGAAACTAAAGGTGTTTTACTATACCGAAGGTTCCGAATTCATGATGCCTCTTTCTTACGAAATGCAATCCATGCCGATCCGAGAAGAACTCATAAAAGCATACATAGAGTTGATCCTCAAGGGCGAAGAAAACTACATCAAACCGGTTCCCGCTGGGGTACAGCTAAGAACAGCGTTTTTCGAACCCAGGAAAGGAATGTTGGTGGTCGATTTCAGCGAAGAACTGGTGAACAACTTTCCTGGCGGCAGCCAGGCGGAACTGGAATTTATCTATTATATCGTAGACAATTTGTGTTTTAATTTTGAAGAAATAAAAATGGTAAAGATTCTGGTCTCAGGAAATGAATACCAGACGCTTTCGGGCCATATAGACATCGCCAATCCCTTTTTCCCCAACTATAGTTTGTTGAGGGATAAATAACATGAATCTAAAATCGATCGGCGTCTTCGACTCAGGAATCGGAGGATTGACGGTATACAAATGTCTGAAAGAACGCATGCCCAACGAAAAAGTCGTCTATCTTGGCGATACGGCCCGCCTCCCCTATGGCAGCAAATCCGCAGAAACCATTATCAAATTCTCAGAGGAAAATGCGCGTTTTTTATTACAAAAAGATGTGAAAATAATCGTCGTGGCTTGCAATTCCTCTTCATCTTATGCGGTCCCAACATTGCAGAATAGCCTGGACATTCCGGTGATCGGAGTTATCGATGCCGGCTCGGAAGCCGCGGCTAAAGGCAGCCAGAAAAAAATCGGAGTCATCGGGACCACAGCTACAATTTCTTCAGGCGCATATGAAACAACAATCCGCGAAAAACGACCGGGAATCGAGATCATCTCCAAAGCCTGCCCCCTGTTCGTCCCTCTCGTGGAAGAGGGCTGGATCGACCATCGGGTCACCCGTATGGTTATCGAAGAGTATCTGATGCCTTTGAAAGAGCAAGGAATCGATACCCTTGTCCTTGGATGCACCCATTATCCGGTTCTCAAGGACGCCATCGCAGGAGTGATCGGTAATGAAATCACCCTCGTCGATTCAGGCATTACAACCGCCGATTGGGTGTATGTCATTCTCAAAAGTCTCGGTTGGCTCACGGAACCAGACATGGAGAAAAAAGAGACATTCATTCAGGATGAATTCTACGTTACGGATTTTCCCGAGCGGTTCAAGAACGTTGGAGAAATATTTTTGAAGCGCCAGATCCCCGCAGTCAACGTTGCGGACATTTAATCCCCGCCATCATTCCCCCTTACATTCCGCCCATAAAAAAACAGGGCGGGCCGACGGCCCACCCCGCATTGTATTCTCAATCGATTATTTTATACATTCGGCGACGATTTCAGCCAGATCCCTGACTTTGTGTTGCTCATCTTTGCCTTTATCCTTGATCCCGTCCTCCAGCATAGTAAGGCAGAAGGGACAGGCGGTACAGATTGTTTCGGCGCCGGTTGCCAATACATCATCGGTCCGCATATGATTGATCCGGGTACCTAGATGTTCTTCGGTCCACATCAAGCCACCGCCTGCTCCGCAGCAACGACTGTGATAACGGCTGTTTTTCATCTCTGTGATGGAGCCGGCCACGCTTTTCAAAATGCCCCTGGCGGGTTCGATGACATCGTTGTGACGGCCAAGGTAACAGGGATCGTGATAGGTGAGCGATGAAGCGAAGGATTTATCGAGATCAAGCTTCCCGTCCGCCAGCAACCGGCTGATAAACTCGGAGTGATGGAAAACCTCGATATCCCAGTCTTCGATACCCATGGTTCTGGCAACCTCGGCATATTCATTCTTCAACGTATGGTAACCATGGGGACAGGTAACCAAAATCTTTTTGACATTGTAGCGCTGCAACGTCTCTATATTTTGCTGCGCCAACATCTGGAACAAGTATTCGTTCCCCAACCTGCGGGCCTGGTCTCCGCAGCAATTCTCCTCCTGTCCAAGGATCCCGAATTTCACGCCGGCAGCCTGTAAAATCTTTACCACCGACTGGGAAATCTTCCTGGAACGGTCGTCAAAGGAATTTGCGCAACCAACCCAGAATAAGATGTCCACATCGGAGTTCTTGGCCATTGTCTCGATATTCAGATCTTCAGCCCATTCGCCGCGAGTGGATGCCCCAATGCCCCAGGGATTGCTGTTGGTTTCCATATTTTTAAAAAACGTGTTCAATTCGGTGGGGAATTTCGCCTCCATTAACACTTGACTCTGCCGTAATCCCAATATTTTTGGTAATTGTTCGTTTTCCACTGGACATACATGCATGCAAGCGCCGCAACTAGTACAGGTCCAGATCTCGTCGCCGGAATAGACCCGCTCCATCAAAGGCTTCAAGCCCGCTTCCGGGTTTTTGAGCGCAGCTTTTCCTTCTACCATCAATTCATTCCGCATTTTCAGGATGATATCTTTGGGAGAGAGAGGTTTGCCGCTCTGGGACGCGGGACAATAATCCTCGCAACGTCCGCAATCAACGCAAGCAAATCCATCCAGCAAATCTTTCCAGGTCATATCCTTCGCGGTGACGATGCCGAACGATTCCGCTGTTTCCATATCCATGTCCAACGGCTTCATAATACCTTTGGGGTTGTAATTTCTGAAATAAATATTGGTGGGCCCCATGAACATGTGCATGTACTTTGAACGGGGAACATACAGAATGAATGCGAACACGTTCAAAATATGGATCCACCAGAACACTTTGACCAGAGTGGCGGATGCCGGAAGAAAACCGGCGAACAATTGCCCGAAGAACGCCAGATGGGATTCTGCGGGTTTCAGTGCAATCGTCGCTCCTTCGTAGAGGAGAAAGGTCAATGTGACGGTCACCAACAAGGTATAGATGAAGGCGGATTCATTATTGGTATAAGTGTAGGATTTAGGTCTGACAATATAACGGCGAATCACGAAATACAACACTGCGGCAAACACCAATATCGCAAAGATATCCGCCACCAGCGCATGAACCGGATGAATATGGATTTTATCGCTCAAACCTTCGAAAATGTGAAACACAGTCACTGTATCGAAAGTCAGAGATCCATACAGGATACCAATGTGAACCAGACCGGTAATCACCCTCTCCTTTTTAACAGAACAAGTCAGAAAGAAAAACGAAGTAACGGCTTTGACAAAGCGTTTGAAAGGGTTGTCGAAACGGTTTTCCGGTTGACCCATGCGGATCAGTTTGTAGCGCAAATACAGGGGGCTGAAAAAACCGTAAATCGTGAGAATCAAAATGGCAATAAACACTATTGCCTCAATAATAGTGAGCATTATGCCTCCATTGCAAGTTTATTTTATGTGTGTATTTATGTAGACGCAATAAAATGTTGAGGCTAATAGTTTATCACAACCGGCGGGTTTCGCGCAAGGTTCAAAGCTTCCCTACTTACTACTTTTAAGAACTCTATAATAATACAAGCTCCGGTATCACATGATTTAATCAATGTTGACGGAACCGGGCGTTGAAGCCCGGTTCGACAGAATAGACAATTATTTGAAATCTTTAAAAATAATATTCACGAAAAAAGGCCCGTTATTGTCTTCCCGGGACTCTTTGACATTGTTCTCGTCATCGATTTTTATTTCCAACCGGCCGTTCTGCGGTCCAAGGTAGGCCTGGGTATGGATATCCTTAATCTCTTTCGGGGCCAGGCTCAAACTCGATTGTATACTCACTACCTTTCCATTGAAATACACCTTGTTTTTAAAGCCTGAAGCCGCCACGCCATCATATTCCCGGTGAGAATAATAGACTTCGAAGGCGGGATTCCCGCCGGATATCAATGTGGCGTCTTTTGGCGTCAAAGTGATTGTCTCGCCCCATTTAACCAGCTTGCTAAATTTCCCCAATTTCAAAAATCCGTACATACCCAGATCCGGTAATTTTATCGGTTGCAATTCAATAGGCTTTATCGGCTTGATAGGTTTGGCCATAATCAATTTGCCGATTTTTATCGGACTGAACGCCACATTGTTCCGTTCATTCGTTTCGGGAATTTTGTTCCCGGCATCCACCACTGCGCCCAGAAAATAGCTACCATTGGGAGTATCCGCGGGAATCTTGTTCATGCCGTTCAAAACCACCGCTATAGTCTGTCCAGGCAGGATCTTGGCGACAAATTCCCGCCCCCCTTGCAACAACACATCGTCGCTGTAATTGGGCGAATAATTGGCGAAATTGACCGGCGCATTGCGGTCGCTGGAAAGAATCAGATCGACGGAAAAATTTTCCGCAACCACATCCCCTTTATTGCGCACCCAAACCTCGATACTTTTCCCCAATTCCTGCCCCGGAACCGCATGAGCCGGCCCCTTGATCTTGACAGTCAAATCAGTCGCTTGCTGGCCGAAACAAATGCCGCCCCCCAAAAGTAATCCTAATAAAAATACAATCAATATGACGTTACTATTTTTTTTCATCGTCAACCTCCAAGACCATTAGATAAAAATTCCAGAAGAATATCTCAAAAAAAATTCCCCCGCAGAAAGCCATCTCCATTCGGAAGAGTCCTTAGTATACTGTTGTACAAAAAGACCTGATATGCGATAATAGCTCCTGAATCATCATGAACACAAAGATCAAAACAATCGTGTACGGAATACTTGTTGGGACCGGCATCGGAGCGTTCTTCCTGGGGATGCCGGCGACTGGCGCCGCTCCGGCGATCATCATATCCATCTATTCGGCAGCGGTCTTTTTTCTGTTGCGCCACAGGGACAGGCTTACGATACTAGAGGTGCTGCTTCCGTTGGGGACAGGCAACCTCTCGTTTCTCATGCCCTTATTCTACTGGGACCGGGCGGACCAAGCGGTGCGTTTGAACAACCTGCTCATCATCGCTCTATTTCTTTCGGCGATACTTCTTGCGAGGGAATGCCGGGTACTCGGACTCTTTCTGAAACACTTCAACGGACTATCGCTCAAGAAACGGTTGATTCTGATCTTCGCCGGCCTTGAACTCGTATTCATTTTAGCATCGGTTGCAATCACCCAAAAAAACGTCACTCTCGTCGGTGATGAAGCGCACTACTTCTTGATCTCCCAATCCCTTGTAAAGGATGGAGATCTTAATGTGGCAAACCAATATTACGAAAAACAATACCAGGAATATCTCGCCATCGACTCGCTGGGCATCCACGGCTTCTGGGGCAAGTGGGACCGCCATTTCGAAGGTCCCAGGCCCGGCACCCCCGAGGAGCGTGAGCAACACAAGGGTAACTACATCTATTCCATCCATTTACCTGGCATATCTTTCACTCTCGCCCCATTTTTCCTCCATGAATGGAGCCCCGCCATCCTTTTTTTCCTGACCCGGTCATTTCTCGGCCTCTTCGCCGCGGCGCTGGGAATCTTTATCTACCTCATCGCTCTCAAACTATGGAACGACCGGAACCTCGCATTGTTCATCGTCTCCGTATTCTGCTTCACCACGCCTGTTTTTTTCCATTCCATTCACATCTATCCGGAGATTCAGGTTTTGTTGTTTGTCACCGCCGCCATCTACTTACTGGTTTTCCATGAAAAAAAGAATACAGCCACAGTGCTGTCAGCAGGACTTCTACTCTCCCTGTCCCTCTTCTGGGGGGTAAAATACGCCATTTACATGTACCTCTTCAGCGCGGGTTTTTTCGTCTATTTTATCATCAAAAAACAATACAAGCACGCAATCCTATTAGTGATCTTTCCCATCCTATCGCAGCTTCTGTTCTTCCTCTACCTCTACAACGCCTACGGCAACCTCTCCCCCATGTCGGTCTACATGAACGCGGGGCAGAAAAAAAACTTCATCGCGATGATCACCGAGGTGATTACCGTAAAAATGAGGATCGAAGCCCTGCTCGATTACTTCTTCGACCAAAAAGACGGCCTTTTCCTGTACAATCCTTTTTACTTGTTCGCGTTCCCCGGCTTGATCCTGGCCTTCAAACACTTCAAAAAATATATCGTTCACATCCTAATCGCCCTTCCCGCCGGAGCGTTTGTCGTCAATTACGCCTTTTTAACACACCGCGGCGGATATTGCCCGCAAGCCCGCCCCCTGGTGCCGGTCACCTGGATACTCTTGATGTTTGCGGTGATCTACCTAAAAGAATCCGGCAACCACCCGTTCAAGAAGCTGTTCTATTACCTGCCTATCTATTCGTTATTTGTAACGATCTACCAGGTATTCCACCCCTTCACCATCTACCAGGCCACAACCAGCGACAATCCGTACCGCCCCGGACTCTTGTTCCAGCAATGGAGCAACATCCGCATCTCGCTACCGGAACTTCTCCCCTCGTTTGCAAAGGTACCGGGTAACCATCTCTATCTTCCAAACGCAATCGCGCTCTTGTTATTTGTCGTATTTATCGCCCTCTCCCTCGTCAGCCTCAAAGAGCGGAAGCTGAAGCCATTAATCTTCCCTGTATTCATCGTCGTCATAGCCATCTTCGTCGCATTCCCCCAAATCAGCAGGGCCAACCCTACGCTGGTGGAGCGAAGCGACGTAATCCCTCATCGTATCTATAACATCAGCCCATATCCGGCCAAACGAACCGAGCGAATCTTCACGTGCACAACTCCAGGCCGATATTCCTACACTATCTCCACCTTCAAACCGGCTCCCCTCTTCGTACTGGATATCGAAAACTCCTCGCCGGAAGCCGCGTCGATCCAGGTTCGAAACTTCGACAACCTCCTTCCTCCAACTGAAATTCCTGCAAGCCAAAAACGGAAGCAAGTGATCGAGAATCCCATCTATAAAAAATCTAGCAATCTTTATTATTACCAATTCCACCTCGATATCTCAGGCGGCGTAACCGGCGACCTACCTGCCGACATCCGCTTCCAGTTGTTCCCCGCTAAAAGGTACTAAAAAAACTCTCGATCCTGATTCGTAATTATGGTATACTGAGCGATTCCTGTTTCCCGGGACGCGTGATTGGGAAGCGGAAGCACTGGATGAACAATGACTTTTAAAGAATATATCGAACAACTATCCCGTTTCAGTCACCGTCTCGACGGCACCCGGCAAAATCGCGACGGAGCGGCACTGATCAAAGAACATTTTGAAAAATTTGGTTGGACCACCCGGCAGCAATACTTCCGTGTGCCAGGCACCCTGGCGCTAGGCATTTCCCTGAATCTTATCCCCCTACTATTGATTTTTTTCTTCCTGCGGCATCACACCATCCCCGCGTTGGTACTGTTCGCCGTCGTACTGATTTCATTGTGGGGCGAACTGAACTTCTCCTTTCATTTTTTGCGCAACCTCCTTCCACGCCACCAATCTACCAATATCGAAGCCTCTCTAGAACCGGAAGACAACGATGATCCTGTGATTATTGTCTCCGCCCATCATGACACTCCGCAGACCGGCTTCCTATACGAGACCCTGGCCGAAGGCATGGCTCCGTCATTGAGAGCGCTACCGCCACCATTCAACCGCATGTTCTTTCCCTTGATCGCCGGCGGCATCCTCCTGGGAATCGGAATGGCCATCCAGCCCGCAGCCGAGTGGCACTTAGTACTCAAACAGATTTGTACCTGGGTGTCGGTTTCAGTATTGGGAATCGCGCTGCTATTAATCCTGCAATGGGGAGTATCATCTCCTTCCCCTGGCGCCAACGACAATAGCTCGGGGATCCTGGTGCTGATGGAATTGGCCCGCCGTTTCGCCGGAAACAAACCAGGCCGGATCAACGTGAAACTTCTGGCCACTGGGGCGGAAGAGGCGGGATTTTTCGGCGTTAAAGCCTATATCCGTGTTTTGAAGAAACAAACACGGCAGCGCCCCTTCTTTATTAACATTGATAGCGTTGGCGGCGGGAAATTGAACTGGGGAATCGCCGAAGAATGCCTCGCCAGAATCGATTACCCGGTGGAAGGTCTCCGCGTGCTGGAGAAACTAGAGGCGACAGGCGCCGTACCGGAACTTGATAAAACCTGCATCATCGCTCCTACAGACAGCTCCCAAATCGCGATTTCCGGTTTTCCAGTGCTGACGATGATCGGGCTCAAAGACAACGCCATCCCCCCCAATTACCACAAGCGGAGCGATACGTTCGACAAACTGGACCTCCAGAATCTCACCAGGGTGACGGACACCATCGAGGCATTCATCAGAAATTTCCCGGACAAAAGTTTTTAAAGCAGAAAAACATCCTCTTTAAGCACTGGCTGTTGACAATAGATTTGAAAAGGTGCATAATTTTTGTGAGGATTTGTAACATGGAAAATTATTTTTCCTGCCCCAGATGGAAAAAAGTATTTATAGGATTAATTATAACGGCTATGCCGGTTTTATGGCTATCCACCCCGCTTGGCGCCCATCAGACAGAAGTGGAATTCCAACGGTATACGATCGAAGAAGGCCTGTCCCAGAACTCGGTGTTGGCGATTTTGAAAGACACACGGGGATTTATGTGGTTCGGCACAAAAGACGGCCTCAATCAATTTGACGGATACAGGTTCCTTCACTATAATTACGACCCCTCAGACTCAAATTCCATTAGCGACAACGCCATCAGTTGCCTGGCCCAAAATAGGGACAGGCAAATCTGGATCGGCACCTTCCGCGGGCTCAATTTGTTTGACGCCCATACCCGCGCGTTTACCCGCTATTTCAATGACCCTGACGACCCCGCCAGCCTCAGCCACAATTCCATTACATGCCTGTTCGTAGACAGCGGCGGCAACCTCTGGGCCGGTACAAAAAACGGCCTCAACAAATTTGACCAGAAGAGTGGAACCTTTACCCATTACTTAGAAGAAGAAGTGGCTCCCGGCGCCCCCGACGACATCCGCTTCGGCTCCATATCCGCCATCGGAGAAACCGGTAGCGGAAAAATCCTTATCGGTTCCCGCTCCCAGTTGATCTCATTGAATCCTAAAACAGGAACGTATACCTATTACAGCCTTAAAAATCCAACCATCCGCGTTATCACCATCTTCCGGGATAACCAGGGCAAAACCTGGATCGGAGTTGACCGCGATGACCTGATGCTAGAATTCCGGGAAGAAGGCGAGCCAATTCCCATTCGCAGATCGCACCCTTTTTTAGACAATATTCATTACCCTCTCGTATCTTCCATCATTCAAGACCTCCAGGGTCGATTCTGGATCGCTACCAACGGAGGAGGTATCTGGATCGTCGATCTTGAAAATCGGACCTTCACCAACCACCACTACATCGAAGGACATACCCACAGCCTCAGCGATAACCAGGTCACTCGCGTGTATGCCGAGAAGAACGGAGTCTGGGTCGGAACCGCCGGCAGGGGAGTCAACTTCTGGAACGCGTTCGAGCGGAAATTCGAGCTAATCACCTCTTCCAGCAAACCGGTTTGGCTTAGTTCCCGCAGCATCCGCGCCATATATGAAGACAAAGACGGGATCCTCTGGATTTCCGGCTATAGAGGCTTCGACCGGATCGACCGAAAAAGCGAGTCCATCACCACCTATCATACATCTAATAACGACACCGGCTTGAGTTCCCACCTCGTTTTGACAATTTGCCCCGATCCCGACCAGCCCGACCGGATCCTCTGGCTAGGTACCGAGACTGCGGGCATGAATAAATTCGACAAAAAAACCGGCAAATCCATTCGCTATATCGCACATCCTCACCAAGCCGGGAAACTTCAAGGAAATCAAGTAAACTCGATAATCGCAGACGACACAGGCTTCCTCTGGGTGGCGACCGACAAAGGGCTCCACCGGTTTGACCGCGGTACCGAAACATTCCATCACATCCCCCTCGCCAGAGGAGAAACATTCGAAGACATCCCCACCAATATACGAACCATCCACGATTCCAACGATGGGTATCTCTGGCTCGGTACCCGTTTCAAAGGTTTGATCCGCTTCGAGAAATCAACCGGCCGGCATGTCTCCTTCACCCACGCACCGAATGATCCCAGCTCCATTAGTTCCAATTACATCCATACCATAACAGGGGGAAACGATAAAGACCTCCTGTGGATCGGAACCAATGGCGGTGGTTTGAACCTTCTTAACAAAACCGGCGCCACCTTCCAGCACTATATGATCAAACACGGCCTTCCCAATAACACAATTTACGGAATATTGCAGGACAAGCAGGGCAGGTTGTGGCTCAGCACCAACAACGGATTGTCCCGCTTCGATCCGCAAACGGAAAATTTTCGTAACTTTTCCGAGCGGGACGGACTTCAAAGCCGGGAATTCAATAGAGCCTCTTATTTCAAAAGCCCGTCAGGCGAAATGTTCTTCGGCGGCATCAACGGTTTGAACACATTTTTTCCGGACCACATTCATGAAAACCCGCAGATCCCCCCCATCGCCATCACCGATTTCCAGATATTCAACCGTTCGGTGCGGGACAATGTCGGGAAATACCCTAATATCTGGAAGGAATTGACAACCGAAAAATCCATCCATCTCTCCTACAAAGAGAATATATTCACCATTGAATTCGCCAGCCTCAACTTCATTGGGACCGAACGCAATCTCTACCGCTACAAACTGGAAGGGGCCGATCGCAACTGGGTCGAATCCGGTACCCGGCGTTTTGTGACTTACGCAAACGTGCATCCAGGCAATTACACATTCTGGGTCACAGGCTCCAACAACGACCAGGTTTGGAACCGGGAGGGCATCGCCATCGCCATCCATATCGCCCCGCCTTACTGGCTCACCCTGTGGTTTCGCTTGCTTGCCGCCGCAGCCGCAGTTTTTTTAATCATTGGAATATTCTACATCCGTACCGCCAGCATCCGTCGGCGTAACACAGAACTCCAGAATATCAACGATAGGCTGAATCAGGAGATTCTCGTTCGCCAACGGGCGGAAGCGGAAATTCAAAAATTGTTGCGGTCCATCGAGCAATCCCCGAATCTCGTGGCAATCACAGACACGAACGGAAATATTGAATATGGCAACCAAACACTCCTGGAAAATTCAGGCATAGACATGCAAGAACTCCAGGGGAAATCCATGCGAACCATCCTCTCCCATCGTTTATCTACCCGGGAATTCGCCAGAATCTGGTTGCATGTCAAATCCGGTAAACAATGGCGGGGGGAAATGCCGGTGCGGAAGAAAGACGGCGACGTGACCTGGGAAAACGTGGTGATTTCTCCGATCCTGGATGATGACGGGAACATTGCCAACGTTTTGGTGAGCAAAGAGGATATAACCGCCATCAAACAACTGCAACAGCAGGTGTTGCAAACCCAAAAAATGGAATCCGTCGGTAACCTGGCCGGAGGTATCGCCCACGATTTCAACAATATTATCACCATCATCAGCGGCCACGCAGAGATGTCGCTCCACAAACTCGAAAAGGACCAATCCCCGGAAAAATCCATCGACGCCATCATCAACGCCGCCCACAGGGCCGAAAACCTGACGCGGCAACTCCTGGCATTCAGCCGCAAACAAATTTACGACCCCATCGTTTTAGATGTAAATAGAATAATTACCGGCCTCGACAAAATGCTCAGCCACCTCATCAGCGAAGAGATCCGCTTCCAGATCGACCTGGAGACCACCATTCCGCCGATCAAGGCGGATCCCAATCAATTAGAACAAATCCTGATGAATTTGATCATCAATGCTCGCGACGCCGTCATGGAAAAACAATACGATACCGACGATAGGCGTATCCTTATCGAGACGAGGCTCGTCAACCTCGATGCCACATTTACCAATAAACACTTTGACGCAAGCCCCGGTTTCCATGTTTTGATAGCCGTCACCGACAACGGCGCCGGAATGACAGACTATCAGAAGTCCATGATATTCGAACCCTTCTACTCCACTAAGGACCAAGGTAAGGGGACAGGGCTGGGGTTGGCTACAGTTTACGGAATCGTGAAACAAAATCGGGGCAGCATATACGTCTATAGTGAACCGAACCATGGATCCACATTCAAAATCTATTGGCCCGTCTGTTGGGAACACCTCGAAGAGGTTACTGACCAGCCTGAGAGCCACAAGTCGTTGAAAGGCGACGAGTCCATCCTTCTGGTGGAAGATGATCCGGATGTACTTCAATTTACAAGCGTAGCGTTGAGAGAATTCGGCTACCAGGTCCACGAAGCCGATTGCGGAAAGCAAGCCATCCAGATAGTAAAAGACAACAACATCCATTTTGATATATTGGTTACCGATGTAGTGATGCCGGAGATGAACGGACAGGAGTTGAGCCACAGAATCCAACAATTGCAACCCGGCATCCGGGTGTTATTTACCTCAGGCTACACACAGAACAACCATCTCACCCACAACGGAGCGGTCAAAGACGGCATTCAGTTCATCCAGAAACCCTATTCCATCTATGGCCTCACCAAAAAAATCCGCCAAATCATCGACAATCAATAAAACAAGGAGTCAGTGGTGTTCGGGTTCTGATTTGATCACCCAGATGAAAGTGATTGCCCATGATGCTAAAGGCCAATTTCTCGACAAAATACATCGCCTTCTTCTCCCTGTCCCCACCTCTTCCCCCAAAACATACCACACCGCTATAAAAATCTCAAATTGACAATTGCTGGGTGAGGTGGTAGGGAGGTGAGGCGGGGTGAGGCGGGGGACAGGTAGATTATCTGACGGCTTATAAATTTTTGCATATTTGTTTGCAACGTTGGTCGAACCGGGCTTCGTTCAACTACATATTCCGGCAGATTATCATCAAATTTGAAGATTTATCTCTAGCATCGCTACCCGAAGCCCCCATCGAAGCCTCGATCGACGCTTCTTACCGAAGATGAGGTAGATCGATCCCTTCCATCTTCGCTTCCTTCAACCGGGCAATGGATGCTGGCATCGAAGCTGCGATGCTAGCGATCCTTCGTTCTCGCTCCTGATGCTTGAGATCTGAATTCAGGAACCA
>JAHELQ010000545.1 GCA_024644125.1 Candidatus Aminicenantota bacterium
GCATCGAAGCTTCGATGCCAGCATCCATTGCCCGGTTGAAGGAAGCGTAGATGGAAGGGATCGATCTACCTCATCTTCGGTAAGAAGCGTCGATCGAGGCTTCGATGGGGGCTTCGAGTAGTGATGCTAGAGATAAATCTTCAAATTTGATGATAATCTGCCGGAATATGTATTCGAACGAAGCCCGGTTCGGCGGCCGTTGTTAACAATTATGCAAAAATTTTAGTCCGCTATATAATCAACCTGTCCCCAGAGCCCCTTTCAAAATCATTTGCGCAAAATGACGCATTCAAAATATTTACATGGAAAAAAAAGAACAGTGCGATAATAAAAACCTTGGATTTCATAGCCAACTCCTTTTAATTAGATTCCTTTGTGTGCTTCTATTGATTAGAAAGCGTTTTAGATGCAGAATTATAGCAGAAGTAAAAATTTATTTCAAGTATCTTCTTGTTTGAAATATTTTTCAATCAATCATGAGTAGTGTAATACGGTTTGATAATATTGGTAATTGCATGGGAGGAGTTGCAGGGATGAGCTGTGTTGGCTCATCCCTGCCTTGGGCATACTTAGGGCTAGTTTTTAGATTTGCGCTTTCTAGGGGCTTTAGAATGATTGTTTTTTAGTTTGCTGTCGCTTGCCTTTTTAGTCTTTTCGTATGAGGGGAGGCGGAGCGTTTCAACGGCTTGTTTGTTAAGCATTAGGTTTGTGGGGGTGTATATCTGGGTGGTTTTGATGTCCTGGTGTCCTAAAAGGCTTTGTATTACTCGGGTTGATACGTTGTTTTTCATGAGCTCGACGGCGTATGTACGGCGGAGGTCATGAAAGCGGCCCTCTACCTGGGCGAGCTTTTTTACATGGTTCCATGTGTTCCGTATGGCGTCGGATTTTCTCCTAACCATGGGGATCACAAAGACGCTATCTTCTTTTTTTAGCTCGAACAACACTTTTTTTAAGAACTCTGGGACCGGGACAAATTTTTCCACCGCCTCTTTGTTGTTGTAGATGTAGAAGGTACCGTCTTTTAAGTCGTCCCACTTTAGGTTTATGATCTCTGATAGCCTCATACCCGTGAGAAGTGCGGTTAAAAAGACATACCTAAACGTATATTGAAGCAATGTCCTTGCGTTTTGGTGCAAGTAGTCAACGGTAGTCAAAAGCCGTTTTAATTCCTCCTCGGAATAATATTTTTTTCGGGGAGTTTCCTTGTATGACCGTACTCTTACGGGATTTGTATCAATAATTCCCATGCGGATAGAATGATTAAAGATTACTTTTAGTAGTGCGATGTAGCGGTTTATGGTTGCCCTTGATAGAGGCGTTCCCCGTCTTGATTTCATTGTAGATAGGTGATATACAAACTCTTGCACCTTATTTGGCCCAATTTTTTCAACCGGGGTCGATTCTCCGAAAAAATCTTTAATAACCGAAATCCGGTGGATATCCGCCATAAATGACTTTTTATTCATCCTGGCATGTTTCACCCATTTTTCTATTAGGGAAGAAAAATTTAAGGTCGATTCGCTCTCTTGGTTTTGGAGCTGTTCGGCAAGAAAGATGCGGGTGAAACGTTCCGCATCTCTCTTGTTTGTCGCTCCTGTGCTTTTCTGAACGCGCTTTCCAAATAAATAAAGCTGCACATAATAAATGTTGTTTTTCTTGTAAAACGAATACTTGATCATAATACCCTCGCTTGGTTAAATGGAATTTTTGATTTTTTCGATTCCTTGAGGGGTAGATCAAAACGAGGTGTGACATGCCACATACATAAATATCCGTAGTCTCAAATGGAAAGGCTATGATAATGGGGTTCTAAACGCTTTTATACGATTTTATATGACTCCTAAATTGACTACTTTTGAAATTTGAAGGGATTTTCATTTTGACTACCAGACCCGGAAAGGCTGATGGGGAGGGGGAAAAGAGAATGACCCCTAAAGGAATCGAACCTTTAACCTATGGATTAAGAGTCGAAATCATAATTGATCATTTAATCTAATGTATACCGCGGAATCAGCTTTAACGATCTTTTGAAGTGTCAATTGTTATCTGTTTTTATCAGTTCGAATCGTCCCCATTCTGTCCCCGTCCTATGGATACACAGCCTTGTTTTCGGGGAAATTGCGTATCTATAATCGGTCACTCTTCGTTAGGGGGCTGCCCCCATTTCGTCCCCATGGGACCTAAAAATTTTGGGGACGATAGCTCTTTTAACAGGACTACTTTTGTGAGTGTTTGTAACGGAAAGAGATAAAATTTTGAAAAATTTCCTAATGCCTCTCCCCACCTGGCTGCTATTGGCAATATGGGATGTAATTATCTGTAAGTGCCAGTTTAGACTAATTCTTTCCCCCAGTAACCACATAGTTATCAGCAAATTGGTGAGATTGGATTTACAAGAGGGGAGAGTCGAGTTTGAGTTCCGGGGCGAGCTATCTAAATCGGAGAGTTTTTGTTGAGAAATTTTTGGAGTTATGATATTAATAGAATTTATGGGGAATCTTGTAGGAGGTCGAAACGATGAGTGTGATTACACTGTTGCATTTATCTGACATTCATTTCAAAAAGAACAAAGATGATGATAACCAGATACTTCGGAAGGATGTGCAGGATAAAATGCTGGATGCGATTACGGGGCATTTGAAGGAGAAGCCAGAACTGGACTTTGTCGTAGTCACTGGGGATATTGCATTTTCAGGCAAAAAAGAAGAGTATGATGAGGCGGTGATGTTATTTGACAGGTTAAAAGCGATTGTTCCCACTAATAGTGAATTTCTTATGGTTCCGGGAAATCATGATTTGGACCGGGGAAATAACGATGAATATGTGCCTCCGTATTATGTTGTGAAGAATGATTTGGTTGAGAAGTTCCTTCAAAATAAGAGTAAGAAGAAGTTGATTAATGCTAAATTCAATTTTTTTAGGAAACTCGCGAGGCAGTATAATTCGGAATTGTATAGGAATGGCGAGGAATATTTCTGGGTTCGGAAGTTTGAAGATAGAGGGATCTCGTTTTTAGGTCTCAATAGTAGTTGGGCATGCGAGGGAGACGACGACCGGTATAATATTGCTTTAGGCTATCCGCAGATAAAAGAAGCATTGCAGCTTGCCGGCGAGATGCCGGTTCGGATCGCCTTGATGCATCATTCGCATTTTTATTGGCTTAAGGATATGGAGGCGGGCAAGTGCCGGAGTGAATTGTTCGGCAAGTGCCAGTTGCTACTTCATGGACACGACCATTCAGACCGGGCGGAGATTTACGCGGATCCGTCCCATTCGATTATTTGCCTGGGAGCCAACTCTTCTTATACATTGGACAAGCCGGGTTATATTGGATTTCAATTTGTTAGAGTGACTCCAACTGGAGATTCGGTTAGTTGTCGCGTTTGGCCTTATATTTTTGATGATCACAGGCGACATGGCTTTGTTCCCGACCGCGAGCGTTATGCCGCTCAAAAAGGTGAAGAGTATTTCGATGTCCATCCTTATGAGTATTCGGACAAAGAGAGTCAAACGCCTAAAATACCGTTGAGAATCCCTGATGATTATCGCGAATGGATCGAGCGTTTTCATTCCAAGTTGCCTATCGAACAGTTGGCTAAAAAGGGTGAAGTGTTTCATGTGCCTCTTCCTCGGGTATACATCCCACTGGCTACAGCGAATCCATTTCATAAAGAGGAACTCAAGAGGCTTCAGGCTGAAAAAGCTAAGAGCGGGAAAAAGGGGAATAGTGCATTCGGTGAAGGGATCGAGACGAAAGAGCCCCCCATGATTGATATTGAAGAGTTGTTGGGGCGGCAGAACACGGTGCTGCTGCGTGGCGAGCC
>JAHELQ010000001.1 GCA_024644125.1 Candidatus Aminicenantota bacterium
TACAAAATCGAATTCGACCCGGAATTGACCGGGCGACTGGCAGAGGCGGCACGGGAATCGGGAGCCACTCTGAATGCGCTCGTCATGGCGATGTGGGGGATATTGTTGGGTCGATTGCTTCATCGCTCCGACGTGATGTGCGGGTGCGTCGTGTCGGGGCGGCCGGCGGAGATTCCCGGTATCGGACAAATGGTGGGACTCTTTATCAACACCATCCCGGTACGTATCCAGACGACGAATCCTGCGATGCCGTTTTGCCGCTTTTTGGAGCAATTGCAAGAGCGCATCCTTCTCTCACAGGCATACGAATTTGTGCCATTGGTGGAGATCATGGCGCAAACACCGCTGTCGCGAGATCTTTTCGATCATATCATCGGATTCGAGAATTATCCCCTGGAGCGGAACAACCAACCGTTTGCAAGCAAGGGATCGACCTTTACCATTAGAGGATTGCAATTTTTTGAACAAACCAATTACGATCTCGCCATCATTGCCATCCCCACCGATACGATTCGCGTCCGTTTCAAATACAATGAATCCGTTTACCGGAGAACACTCATCGAACAAATGGCGAATGCCCTGAAATATCTGGCATTGCAAGTGGCGGCGGAGCCGGAGCTTCCCCTTCACGACCTGAGGCTGCAAGCGGAAGAGCAGTCTCTCTTCAATGGAAGCGATGCGCCGTTCGAGACCTTTCTTCCTTTTATTATACGGCATTTGAATGAAGCCAGGAATAGCGTTTGCGCCATCGATGCCAGCGCGAAAACGGATCGCTCTCTCGAACGGGCGATGACCTGGGGTTTTTTGCAGGAAAAGAGCCGAGCTGTATCTAAAAAATTGCTGGCTTCCGGTTGCCGTCCGGGAGATATTGTGGCTGTGAGTTGCAGTCGGTCATTGGAATGGGTCATTTTCATCAATGGTATTTTGCAGGCCAATTCCATTTATATGCCTGTAGATAAAAACTTACCTGAAGAACGGAAGCGATTCATGGCTTCGGATAGCGGAATCAAGATGTTGCTATCGGATCACGTGGCCCAATGGGTAGGCGAGTGCGTCCGGCAGGTTATATTTGACAGATCATTGGAAGATGAGGATGATGGTGATAACGCTTGGAAGCTTCCATCGCCGGGAGACCCGGCATATTTGATTTATACCTCTGGCTCCACCGGTAGGCCCAAAGGTGTGCTGATCCCGCATGGATCGGCAGCCAATTTTTATATTGCGGTTCAGAAGGTTTATGGGAAGGGGTTTTCGAGCTACGATCGCTGCCTGGTTTCAACAGGTATAGGTTTTGATGTGAGTGTGGCCGAATGGCTGATGCCTCTTTGCTCGGGCGCAGCCATGGTTCTGTTTGCCGATCATTGGCAGAAGGACGCGCAGGCGTTGGCTCGATTGTTGGTCAAGGAGAGCGTTACGTTTTGTTATATACCGCCGGCTTTATTGGCGGATGTGCGGAAGAACTTGTCGCGGAGCGGTCTCAAGATTGCCCTTGACAAATTGCTGGTGGGGGTCGAGCCGATCGAGGATTCCGTTCTGGATGGGTTTGTGCGCTTGAATCCTTCGATGGCGGTGATCAATGGTTATGGTCCCACAGAAGCCACCATTTGCGCCACCATGTTCCGTTTCACCGGCGGATATTCGACCGGTCGTCGCGTTCCTATCGGAACGCCGCTTCTGCATACCGGCATCGTATTGAAGGATCTGTTCCATCACGGGGTTCCAGATGGCTTGCCGGGCGAAATTTACATATCCGGGCGCCAATTGGCCATTGGGTACTTGAACAATCCTGAATTGACGGCGGAACGGTTTGTGCAAGAGAGTGGGCTACCGCGCATGTACCGGACCGGCGACAGGGCGTTCGTCCTTGAAGATGGGAATATCGAGTTTATTGGTCGCTTTGACAATCAGGTCAAAATCAGAGGCTTCCGCATCGAGTTGGGGGAGATCGAAGGTGTTCTCTTTCGCTTTCCGGGCGTTCAAAGCGCGGCAGTAACCGTTGTCGAGGCGCCTTCGGGAGATCCCATGCTCTGCGCCTATGTTGTCGCCGTGGATGATGAACTCCTCGAAGATGAGGATTTGCGTCTTCATCTGGTAAACTCGCTTCCTGAGTATATGATTCCCGTCTCCATTATGAAGCTCCACTCGTTGCCGCTGACGCCCAACGGCAAAATCGATCGCCGGGCGTTGCCGTTGCCGTCCGAAAAAAACTCGCGATCGCATGTACCGCCGGAAGGCCCAGCGCAGATTGCGTTGGCGAAGATCTGGTCGGAGGTTCTCGATGTATCGCAGCCTTCCATCGGTATCGACGACA
The DNA here is from genome assembly GCA_024644125.1 of Candidatus Aminicenantota bacterium. GTDB lineage: Bacteria > Acidobacteriota > Aminicenantia > UBA2199 > UBA2199 > JAHELQ01. Next base: position 2,312 of record JAHELQ010000001.1, read on the forward strand.
ACTTCTTCTTGCTGGGAGGCCATTCTCTCAAGGCAGCGGCGGTAGTTTCCAGAATTTACAAGGATCTGGAGGTAAAATTTCCCCTCCGCCAATTGTTCCGGCAACCTACCATCCGGGCAACGGCGCGGTTCATCGAGGAGCAATCGCAGACCCGGTTCGAGGGAATTCCGGTTGCTGAAAAAAGAGATTACTACCCTCTCTCCAGCTCTCAAGCACGGTTGCTGGTGGTGACCCGGTTGGCAGCCGAAAACACCTCGTACAACATGCCATACTTCCTGGAATTGAAGGGAGAGCTCGATATACAGCGATTGCAGGATTCCTTCGGCAAGTTGGTGATGCGACACGAAAGTCTGCGCACATCGTTTCGTTTATTGGAAACCGGAATGGTCCAGAAAATCGCGGAGAAGGTGGAGCTCGATATCCCTGTCTTCCGGCGCGGTCAGTGGCAGGAGCCGTTGGAAGAGAATTTCGTACGCCCCTTCGATCTCGAAACCGCCCCCCTCTTGCGTGTGTGCCTGGTGCAAATGGAAGGGGACAGGCACCTCATGATGATCGACATGCATCACATCATTACCGACGGCACCTCGATCGGGATATTGATAAAAGAATTTATGATTCTGTATAGCGGCGGCTCACTTCCGGAGATTCGGATCTCGTACCGCGATTATGCTCTCTGGCAAGCGGCGAGCGCCAGAAGCGATGATCGGTTGCGGCAGGAAAGGTTCTGGCTGGAGCAATTCAGCGATCCGCCGCCGGTCATGAATCTCCCGCATGATTACCCGCGACCGCAGGTTAAGGATTTCTCAGGAAGCGATATTCGCTTCCAATTTGAATATGCGGGCAAGCAATTTGAAGCGACCCTGTTTACTGTGTTGCTAGCGGTCTACTATGTGTTATTGTATAAATTGTCGGGGCAACAGGACATCGTAGTGGGAATCCCCACCGCAGGCCGGCCTCATCCGGACCTCGAACCGGTCATCGGCATGTTGGTCAATACATTGGCTTTACGGAATTTTCCTTCGCCTGAAGTCCGGTTCGAAGATTTTTTGATTCAAGTGGCTGCAAACGCCATCCAGGCTTTTGAGAACCAGGATTTCCAGTTGGAAGAATTGGTAGCCAAACTTCCGGGTACTCGCGATCCAGGACGGAATCCACTGTTCGATGTGTTCTTCGTCTTCCAGAACATGGAGATGCCGGAGTTTGCTCTTGAGAAGCTGCAGATCAAACCCTATCCGCACTCAAAGACAACCGCGAAATTTGACCTATTGTTAGAAGCCACAGAAGCGAACGGGACGATATACTTTGCTCTGGAGTACAGTACAAGCTTGTTTTCCAGGAACACGGCGCAGCGAATCGCCGGATATTATCAGACTATTTTGAATGCACTACTGGATCATCCGCACGCGCTCATCGGCGATATCGACATCCTATCGCCGGAGGAGAAGCTAGATATTTTGCTGTCGGCATGCGGCCCGGCTGAGGAATCGCTTCCTTATCACACGCTTCACGAATGGTTCTCGGCAACCGCCCAAACCATGACAGACAGGATTGCCGTCATCGACCACGAGCTCAATCTCAGTTATTCCTGTATCGAGCACATCTCGGACCGGGGAGCCAGAACGATTGCATCCGGAAGCCCGCCTGCCGAAGCGGTCATCGGCCTTTTGGGAGATGCCGGGGCATTGTTGGTGACGGGGATCCTCGCCATCTTGAAGGCCGGTTGTGTGCACTTGCCCATCGATCCACAATACCCCGCCGAACGCAAGCGTTATATGGTTGAGGATAGCGCCGCGTTCGCTATTTTGAGTGGCAGAAGGGATTACGATCTTCTCTGGCTGTCCGGGAGCGTACCAACCTTATCTTGCGAAATTTTCATCGATGAAGGCGAGCCATCATCGTATCATTCGCGATCACTTCCTCGCGGCGACCGTAACTCGGCCTTGTATGTGATTTACACTTCCGGGTCCACCGGATTTCCCAAAGGGGTGATTATCGAGCACGGTAACCTGATGAACCTGATCCTTTTTCAAATGAAGCATACATGCATCGACTCCCGACGTGTTCTTCAGTTTGCGAGTCCCGGCTTCGATGTATCGATGCAGGAAATCTTCTCGACGTTGGTTTGCGGCGGATGTCTTTGCTTTATGGATCACAGCAAAAAGAGCGAACCGCAGGCTCTGGCGGCCGCCATTGCCCGCTATCAGATCCATACTGTTTATTTACCCACTTCGTTCTTGAAATTTTTATTCGGCAAGGGGCAGGAAGAGACGAATCTCCCTTCGGCAGTGTCCCATATTGTGACGGCCGGAGAGCAACTGGTCATCTCCCCTCGATTGCAGCGTTTTCTCGAATCTCGGCAAGTGACGTTGCACAACCATTATGGTCCCAGTGAAACGCATGTGGTGACTGCTCTTTCCATTGGCGTGAAAGACAGGAAGCCGGCGATCCCCTCCATCGGAAGGCCTATTGCCGGAACCGCGGTCTATATTCTAGACCGGAACCTTTGTCTTCAACCGCGGGGGGTGCCGGGAGAACTATGCGTCGCTGGACTGGCGGTGGGGAGGGGTTATCTGAACCAGCCACAGTTGACCGAAGAGAAATTCGTAAAACTATCTCTCTCTCGAACAACCCACAAACGTGCGTACAGGACTGGAGATCTGGCCCGGTTTCAAAATGATGGGTCCATTGAATTCTTAGGGCGCATCGACAACCAGGTGAAAATTCGCGGTTTCCGGGTGGAGCCGGGAGAGATCGAGAGTCTCCTCTCAGGTCATCCGTCGCTCAAAGAGGCGGCGGTAATTCATCGCATCACCCAAAGCGGCGAGAATTATCTCTGCGTATATTTTACAAGCAATCCTTCCTCGATCGGCGTAACGTCAGCCGAATTAAAATCTTTTTTAGCAAGCCACGTCCCAAATTATATGATTCCCGCCTTCTTTGTCCAGTTGGAAACGATTCCTCTGACGGTCAACGGTAAGGTGAATCGCGCCCTTCTTCCTGAGCCCGTTCTACAGAGGGATGAAGCGAATCCTCCGAAGCCCGGGATCGAGGCGAAGATGGCCGAGATTTGGGCGGACATTCTCGATATGGATGTCTCGACCCTCTATCGCGACGCGGACTTCTTTGCGAGCGGAGGTCATTCGCTGAAAGCGACGATGTTGATTGCCCGTATCCACAAAGCCTTCGAGGTGAAGCTCCAATTGCAGGAGATCTTCACGCATCCGACCATCAAAGCCCTGGCAGAAGCGGTAATTGCCTCGGCCTCTGATCGATTCAAAGCCATCCCTCCGCTCGAAAAAAGAGACTATTATCTTTTATCCAGCGCTCAGAAGCGGATGTTTGTGCTCAATCAATTAAAGAAAGGCCATATCAGCGACAATATCTCGTTGGCGGTGTTGGTGGAGGGAGAGCTCGATAAAAAAGTTATCATGGAAGCGTTTCAGAGTCTATGCTCCCGGCATGAAGCATTGCGTACTTGTTTTGAGGTATGGGAGAGACTACCGGTTCAGAGAATACGTGATTATATTCGGGTGGAATTGGAAGATATGGATGGCGTCAATCGCGATGAGGCATTCGCTGCGTTTATCCGGCCCTTCTCCCTGGAATCGCCGCCTCTTTTCAGGGTAGGATTGCGGAGAGAGGATCGCCTTCATCATATTCTGATCATGGATATGCATCATATCATCACCGACGGTCTCTCGATCAAACTAGTGCTCCGAGAATTCATCGGGCTCCTAAAGAATCTTCGGCTTCCGGAATTGAGAATTCAATATAAGGAGTTTGCCCATTGGCAAGACCTCTCGCTGAAACAGGGGATCTTGAAGGAGCAGGAGGAGTTCTGGCTCGAGGTGTTTTCGCAGCCGCCGCCGGCAGTGGAACTTCCGCATGATTATCCCCATTTGGAAGAGCGAGATTATGAAGGCGGTAATATCGATTTTTGCTGGGACGGACAATTGGCGGTGGAGATTTACGATGTCCTCGATTCGAGCGGAACGACACTGTACATGATATTGTTGGCATTGTTCAATATTCTATTAGCCCGCTATTCAGGAGAGGAAGATATTGTCGTGGGAAGTCCGGTTGCCGGAAGGCGTCATCTGGATTTGGAAGGGATTGTCGGCTTCTTTGTGAACACACTGGCCATGAGGAACCGCCCTTCGGGGCAAAAAAACTTCCTCTCGTTTCTGGATGAGGTGCGGGAGCGCACGATTCTGGCTCTCCAAAACCAGGATTACCAATTTGAGGAATTGGTAGGCCGTTTGGGGTATATCGGCAGCTATCGCCGTAATCCGCTGTTTGAGGCGATGCTCTCGATAGAGAATACCGGCCTTTCAGAAGGGATTGATCTCGAAGCCCCAATCACAGGCCTATCGTTCACGCCGATTGATTCGGGAAAACGAGTAACACAATTCGATATTACGATTCAGGCATATGAAATCGAGGGGCAGATCCGATTCAATTTTCGTTACAGCGTGGGACGTTTCAAGCAGCGAACTATCCATCGGTTCATTCGCAGTTTCACCTTGATTGCCGAGGCTGTCTCGACGAAGCCGGAAATCGTGCTTAAAGACATAGATGTTATCTTGCCGGACGAACGGAAGTTCTTGCAGGAAGAATTAAATCGCAACGAACTAGCCTTCGATTCATCGGCCATCGTTCCTTTTCTATTTGAACGGCAAGTTGAACAAACTCCGGACCGAACGGCAATGATGGCTCCTGCGGATGAAGGAAATCTTCAAGGGATCATCCAGATCTCGTTCAGGGAATTGAAGCGTAGGATCGCTTCGAAGGCTGAGGTTTTGAGAGAACGGGGAATCGGGCCCGGTTTTATCGTCGCCTTCATGATGGAGCCTTGCCTCGATATGGTGATGGCCATCCTCGCCATCCTTGAAGCGGGCGGGGCTTATTTGCCTATCAGCGCTTCTTTTCCCCCAAAGCGCGTTCAGTATATTTTGCGAGATAGCTCTCCCCGGTTGCTGATCACCGGCAAAAGCCAGGAGATCGATTGGGGAGTTACCACTACCTCCATCGAAAAATTATCGGAGCGCGTCGATAAGAGAGCGAAGCATTCAGCGCCGCCATACCCTTCAGCCGCACCGGAAAATCTCGCTTACATCATCTATACCTCAGGTTCGACTGGTAGACCCAAAGGTGTAGCGGTTCGGCACGACAATCTTTTACTTCAACTGACCGGTTTTATTCACCGGTTCGATTTGGGGACAGGCAACCGCATATTATTATCTACATCGGTGACGTTCGACGCTTCAGTGATTTTAATTTTCCCTCCGCTTCTGAGTGGAGGCTCATTGTTTGTGGTTTCTGAGAGCGTTCGTAAAGATCCGCGAAAGATGTGGCTCGCCATTGAGAGGGAAGCCATCAATACGATGTGCGTAGTTCCCGCCTATTTTCAGGCATTGTTGGAGAACTCAGATCCACAGAGTATTCGCTTCCAACTTCTTCTCCTTGGCGGCGACGTGTTTCCCACCGCTTTGTATAACAAATTGAGGAATAATTCCAATATAAAACGACTGGTCAATATCTATGGGCCAACCGAAGCGACGGTCGATGCGATGGCGTTCTCATGCGCCGCCGAAGGCAGATTCGAGACATCCTCGCTTCCGATAGGAAAAGCCATGCCAAATTACCATATCGCTATTCTAGACCACAATCGACGGCAGGTTCCCATCGGTGTCGCGGGGGAGATCTGGATCGGAGGTGGCGGAGTGGCGGCCGGGTATTTGAATCATCCTGAAACCACCGCCGAAGTGTTCATCGATGACACCAATCATGGACGTATGTATAGAACCGGCGATCGAGGCCTTGTTCAGGAAGACGGCAACGTTTTGTTCCTTGGGCGTATGGATTTTCAAGTGAAGATCCGGGGCTTCAGGATCGAAACCAGCGATATCGAAGCCATTTTACTCGATAATCCCTCGATAAAAGATGCGGCTGTGGTGGCGGTTGCTGGTAACGAAGGGGACAATCAATTGCATGCATTTATTTTGGCTTATAGGAAGGAAGAGCTCGATGCAGAGTCGATTCTCGAAGCCCTGTCGGCTGAATTGCCGGATTACATGATTCCCCGGCACATCACGTTCATCGATGAGTTGCCTCTCAATTCCAACGGGAAAGTGGATAGGCATGCATTGGTTAAGTTGGCCGGGAAAGAACGAAGCGATAAATCGATTGACACTCCGCCGCAAACACGAGGCGAACTATTGCTGGCCCGGTTATGGGCGGAGGTTCTGGGTTTCGAAGAGGGAATCATCGGTCGGGACGATAACTTCTTCCATTTGGGAGGTCATTCTCTGAGCGCCGCTGTTTTATGCGCCCGAGTACGCAACCGTTTGGAAGTTGAATTGCCGCTGCTTGAATTGTTCAAGAATCCAACGCTGCGGACAATGGCTCTTTATCTCGACAGGGTCTCGAAAAGCGGCGAACAGGCAATCGATGCCGTCGAAAAACGTGATTATTATCCTTTATCGTCGCCGCAGAAAAGGTTCTATTATATACAACAATCAAACCCAGGAACTATTTCATACAATATGGCTGTACTGAACAGGGTGACTGGAAGCCTGAATCGATCGCTTCTGAAGCGGGCGATCGACCGACTCTCTGCGAGGCACGACTCATTCCGTACTTGTTTTGTCATGGCTGAGGGACAACCGGCGCAACGAGTGCGCGAATCGGTGAATATAAAGATTGAAGCGCTTGAATGCAAAACACCGGATGAGGGGGTGCGTGCTTTTATCCGACCCTTCGTTCTTGAAGAAGCGCCTCTTATAAGAGTCGGAATCATCCCCATCTCGGACGAAGACTGCATCCTGGCCTTCGATATGCATCACATCATCGGCGACGGAGTCTCGATGGGGGTGATGATCACTGAATTGACTGCTCTGTATGAAGGAGAAGCTCTGCCTCCGCTTTCCATTCAATACAGGGATTTCTCCCTCTGGCAAGAGAGGACGCTTCAGAGCAAGCGATTTCAAAAGCAAATCGAATTCTGGAAGAAGAGACTCTATTCTCCGCTTCCGGTTCTCGACCTCCAGCCGGACTTCAAGCGACCGTTGGTATTCAATAACAAAGGAAGATCGTTTCGATTTTTTCTGGATCGAGAGGTATTCGAAAAGCTATCGATTCTAGCGCAACAATTGAACGCCACGATGTACATGATTCTTGCAGCCATATTCGCTGTACTTCTCGAGAAATATTCGCAGCAAGAGGACATCCTTTTCGGAAGTGTGGTCGCCGGACGGCTTCATGAACAATTGGAAGCTGTTATCGGTCTCTTCACCAATACCATTCCACTGAGATTCTCCGTGGAGCCCGGGCTTCCTTTTACGGATTTTGCGCGACAAGCGGTTCGAGATTGCATCGAAGCCTTCGATAATCAGGATGTGCCATTCGAGGAGTTGGTTTCGGCGTTGAACCCTCTACGCGATCCCTCCCGTAATCCATTGTTCGATGTGGGCTTCGGAATGGTGTATGCGGCATCGGTTGCCAAACCGCTTCACGAAATTACCTTCACCCCTTATTCATTTGAAGCGGGTACTTCGAAATTCGATTTATCCCTTCTGGCGGAAGAACAGATCGACGACCTCTCGTTCCTTATGGAATACCGAACAGGCCTATTTAAAGAGAACACGATTCAATTGATGGCCAGCCATTTTGTTCGCCTTATCTGTCAGATCACCTCCGAACCAGGCTTCGCCATAGAAGAATTCTCGCTGCTTGGGGACGATGAGAAGTCGGTAATATTGGAAGAATTTAATCATGACACTGATAAGGATATTCCGCAGGCTACATTCCGGGAGCTGTTTCTTCAAACGAAAAACGCCGCTACCGACGCAATCGCTGTAACAGATCTCGCAGATTGGCCTCTTCATTTATTTTGGAAATCGGCGGGGGACAGGCACCTGACCTATAAGGCGTTGGGAGACCTGGCATCGCAATTTGGGGATTTCCTTCTTCATTATTATCACTTACGAGAAGAAGATCGAATCGGAATAATGATGGAACCGTCACTGGAATGGGCGGCGACGGTCTTGGCGGTGATGATAGCGGGCTGCGCGGCAGTGCCGCTTGAACCGGAACTGCCTGAGGAGAGAATTCGCTTCATGCGCGAGGATTCGTCGGTAGCCTTGGTGATCGACCGAGAGTTCTCACTCGGCTGTATTCACAGCTTCCGTAGCAAACAGCCGGCGAATGCTCCATCGATAAATTTTGCGACAGGGGATGATGTGAACTACCTTGCTTATGTGATTTACACCTCAGGTACCACCGGCTTGCCCAAAGGTGTGGCGGCTACGCACCGTGGATTTGCGGGATTGCGGTGTTTCCAAAGGGATGAACTGGGGCTCCGCGGAGATGACCGGGTGCTGCAATTCGCGCGAATTTCTTTTGACGGAGCCATGTTCGAGCTGACGTCGGCCTTTTTCAATGGAGCCGCTCTCTGTATTCCCCGTCGAGATATCATCGGAAACTACGCATTGATGGAGAGCTTTCTTAAGAAAGCTGGAATTACGGTGGCTGTCATGCCGCCGCCGTATCTTACGCATCTTTCAGCAGATCTAAATCATCATATCAGGATTCTAGTGAGCGCTGGCAGCGAATCGAATGATGCGTTGGTGCGGCGCTGGGGGGCCGTTGTCCGCTACTTCAATGGATATGGGCCTACCGAAGCGACAGTCGCTGCCACAGTTTGGCGGTACTCAGAATCAGTTGATCTCGATACCCTCAAGAGCATTCCCATCGGAAAGCCGATTCCTGGAACCAGGATTTTCATTATGGATCGCAATCATCGACTTCTTCCCCCTTTAGTTCCTGGTGAATTATGCATCGGGGGTTCGAGCCTGGCTCGAGGGTACTTGAACAATCCTGAATCAACAGCTCAAGCATTTGTAAATACAGATGAAGGGTTTGTCTATAAGAGCGGAGATCTTGCTCGTTTTTTGTCCGACGGAAATCTAGAATTTTTGGGGCGTATCGACCAACAGGTAAAAATCAGGGGGCAGCGGGTGGAATTGCAGGAGGTCGAGCATCAGATTCTCCAATTCCCAAAAGTCACAGCGGCCACAGTCGTGTTATGGAGCCAATCCGAAGGGGACAATCGCCTGGTAGCCTATATCGTTCCGGTCGAACCAAACTCGGAAGCAGCCACTCTAGTTGATGAGTTGAACGTTCATCTTGCCAAACGGTTGCCGGCGTTTATGAAGCCGTCTTATATCATCCCCATCGGAGGGATACCTCTCACTGTCAATGGCAAAATCGATCGATCGGCACTTCCGCTGCCTCAATTGCATGCGACGAAAGAATCAATCCGTGAACCGGAAAACGAAACTGAATCGCGTCTGGCCGAAATCTGGTCCGAGATATTGGAGATTCCTCTCTCGGCCATCGGGACGGAGAACGATTTCTTCCAATTAGGAGGGCACTCTCTAAAGTTGACAATACTTTTGAGCCGCGTCCTTAAAGAACTAAAGATCGCAATCCCATTGGTGACGGCGATCGCAAGTCCCACAATCAAGAATATGGCGCTTTATATTATCCAGTACCGCGAAGAATTCTTCACATCCAAAAACGACCGGATTATCCTTCTGAAAAAAGGGAGCGGGCAAAATCGCCATTTATTCTTTGTGCACGACGGGTTCGGCAGGATTGACGCTTATAGGGAGCTGGCTCTCCAGGAAAATGGAGACCAATGGATCTGGGGCATCGAGGCGAATTTTCCTTGCGAAATGGAATCGAGGGAAACCTCGATTCAAGACATCGCCGCCTCATACATCCGCATAATCGATAACATCAAGGGCTCTAACCCCTTCGTTATCGGAGGTTGGAGCCTCGGCGGCATTATCGCATTCGAAATGGCCCACCAACTGGAGAACAGGGGAGAAGGTCCTGAAAAAATCATCCTTTTCGACACAATTCCGCCTACTAAGGAATCTTCATTGCAAATCACTTTGCTTGAGGAAGGATTCATGGATGACCAAATGATTCCGGAATCGTTCCTTAATGCGATCCCCAATGCTAGACAATTGGATCGGAAGGATATCAAAAAGATCATCAGCTCCATCCGCATATTGATGAATGCATGCGACCGTTACTCACCAGCGTACGCCATAAACACCCCGGTCCTGTTTGTCGATGCGATTCAATCGCCGCATCCAGCAAAAATCTATTGGAAGACATTCTGCGACGGCCACTTTCAATCACTCTCCATCGATTGTACGCATCACGAATTATTTCAGAAACACAACATAGAAACAATCTTCGACTATATACTACATCTGCGCTAAGCTGTGGCTTTCCTTTGTTATCAAATATTTTCCACTTTTTATGCTAGATGAATTTGATAAATTATTTTTTTCCCGCTCTTATATTGGATTTGAGGATTCGCTAGGTGTATAATGAGAATTTCATTTACCAAGTGTAAGATCAAATTCTAGAAGGAAAAAAATAAGGAAGAACCCAAGTCATGATTTTGAACGATTATCTTGAATTTGTAGGCAACACTCCAATGTTGCATTTCCAGCTCGATGGGGCATCGAATATAGATATTTACGCAAAACTGGAGTTCTGCAATCCCACCGGCAGTGTTAAAGACCGGGCTGCAAATCATATCATCCGTAAATTGCTAGACTTGAAGGAAATAAACAACGATACCACCCTGATCGAATCCTCATCAGGTAATTTTGGGATCGCCCTGGCAGCCTACTGCAAAAAATACAGGCTAAAATTCATCGCGGTGATCGATCCATGCATCAACCCTATCAATGAGACGTTGATGAGGTCATTCGGAGCTACAGTTATCAAAGTGGAAATCCCTGATTGCAATGGCGGTTATTTACTAAACCGAATTGAAAAAGTGAAACAATTGAAGGAAGAAATCACGAACTCTTATTGGGTCAATCAATACGGAAACCCATATAACGCCGAAGCATATTATAAAACCCTGGGCACCGAGATCTGCGAAAGTGTCGATAATATCGATTATGTGTTCTTGGGAATTAGCTCTGGAGGAACCATTACTGGAGTATCGCAAAAAATCAAAGAATCCTATCCCACCGCTAAAGTGGTGGCGGTGGATATCTACGGTTCAGTTATTTTTGGAAATCCACCAAAAAAAAGATTTATCCCCGGCATAGGTTCCAGTATGGTACCGGATATTATCAATCAGGCGAAAATAGACGATGTAGTAATGGTGGATGAAGTAGCCACCATCGATATGTGCCACGAATTATTAAGCAAACACAATATTTTCGCCGGAGGATCGTCCGGTTCCGTTTTGGCTGGAATCAAAAAATATTTCGCAGGAAAACCTGCGTCAAGCCCCCAAAAAGTCGCCACAATTTTTCCCGATAGAGGAGACCGTTACGCAACTACAGTCTACAATAACGACTGGTGCCTGGATTTTCGGGGCAGACAAAAATAACTAATTCAATAAAAAAAGCGAATTAGTTGTTGCATTTGTTCTGCAATATTGGATATAATTGCAATTGGCTTTACTTCCTGTGCAAAAGTTACGAATTGTTTAGCTGTTTATATGAGTTGCGCTACAAATTGAAATAGGAGAAAGGAGTGAAAACCATTGATATAAAAGGTATTCAAACGAGTTCTTCAATCTTGATCGGAGAAAAGCTGGACAGCTTGCAAACCTATGTACCCCCAGGCAAAGCAGTCATTATAACAGATACAAATGTCCGTGAATACTACGCCGCGCAATTCCCACCCTATCCAGTCATCGAGATCGGATTGGGAGAATCCAATAAAACCCTCGATACAGTAGAATCTATCTATAGACAACTTCTGGAAGTGGGTGCCGACCGGTCCACCTTCGTTATTGGGATCGGCGGAGGAATTGTCTGCGATATAGCCGGGTTCGCCGCATCCACATACATGCGGGGCCTCGATTTCGGATTTGTCTCCACCACATTGTTGTCACAAGTGGATGCCAGCGTCGGTGGGAAAAATGGCGTCAATTATCAGTCTTACAAGAATATCATTGGTACCTTCAATCAGCCCCGGTTCGTGATTTGTGATCCAACAATGCTAAAAACATTGCCGACGAACGAATTGGCTTGCGGCTTTGCGGAAATAATTAAACATGGCGCCATTGCCGACGAGGCCTACTTCGCTTATATGGAGAGATATGCCTCACGAGCGTTGGCGCTGGATGACGAGGTCATCGCACGGCTGGTACACGATTCCGTTTCTATCAAAGCCGCCATAGTCAACCGGGATGAACGGGAAAAAGGAGAACGCCGTAAACTCAATTTTGGCCATACTTTTGGACATGCAGTGGAAAAAATCACGGGGAAGCCCCATGGCGATGCTGTGAGTATTGGCATGGTAGTGGCTGCGGCCCTTTCCAAAGAACGAGGGTTGCTCGACGGTCAAAGTGTGGATAGGTTGATTGCATTATTGAAAAAAGTGAATTTACCGGTACACATTCAAATGGATCGCGACAAAGTGCTGGACGCACTAAAAAAGGACAAAAAGCGTGAAGGGAATCAAATCAACTTCATCCTCCTCGATAAAATCGGTGAAGCTGTAGTCGAAGAGATTTCGATAGCTGAATTGGAGAACGTGCTCAATGATTTGCGTTAGTATCGCTGAACCGAAACTGGAAATCATCCACACAATTTTAGAGTCTCTTAGAGAGGGCGAAATCGCTGAAATCAGGTTGGATCAAATGGAATTGAGTCTCGATGAGATTCAGGGAATTTTTTCCCAACCTTACCATGAACTCATCGCCACCTGTAGGCCCGGAAAATATGATGATTACATTAGGATGTCCCAACTCAAAACTGCAATATCGGCAGGTGCAGAATATATTGATGTCGAATTGGAATCGAAACTTGATTATATGAAGGAATTGATCTCTTTCTGCCGGAAGTATGACTGCCGGATTATCGTCTCACACCACGATTACCAGAAAACGCCCTCATTGAACCGATTGCGTGAGATTATAGATGAATGTTTTGCTTGTGGTTGCGATATCGCCAAAGTGGCATGCATGGCTGCATCCAACGTCGATAGTAGCCGTTTGTTGGCTTTGTACGAAGACCAACGGAAATTGGTGGCAATCGGTATGGGTCCCTATGGAACAATCACCCGCGTGGCCGCACCATTGTTAGGAGCCCCGTTTACATTCGCATCCCTTGGAAGTGGCTATGAAACAGCTCCTGGACAATTGGACCGTACAGCGATGGCACGGATCTTAAAGGAATTGAGGTATGGAATCTAAAAAACTACTGGCAGTGACTGGAAATCCTGTTCTCCACAGCAAAAGTCCTTTATTATTCAACAAGATGTTTTCTACTGAACAAATTAACGCAACATATTTCAGGATCGCTGCTGATTCTGCCACCGAAGCCATGTTTCTATTCCGCGAAGCAGGACTGACGGGCATGAATGTCACGGCTCCCTTTAAAAAAGATATCATGGCGGAAGTCGATCTTGTAGATCCCGCTGCAACTAAAATAGGCGGTATTAACACCATAACCAATCGCTCAAATGGCATTATAGGATACAATACCGACTACACCGGCGTGGCGCGTTCCATCGAAGAGAAAGTAGGAACTTTAGAGGGCAAAAAATGCATTGTTCTGGGAGCTGGCGGCGCCGGAAGGGCTGCCGCATATGGTCTAATTGCCAAAAGCTCCATCGTTGTGATTGCCAACCGCACTATCGCCAAAGCCCAGGAGGTTGCCGGTCAACTAGGATGTGAAGCTGCCAAGCTCGATTGCCTGGAAGAATTGTTGTCCCACGCAGATATTCTGATTTCTACATTGTCTACCGGAGTTGAAGTTGTAGAAGAAGCATGGCTGCGCCCCAGCCTTGTTGTCCTGGACGCCAATTATAAATCCTCGGCTTTAGGCAAAATGGCGCTGAACCGCGGTTGCACGTTGGTTAAAGGAGAAGATTGGCTGCTGTATCAGGCAATTCCTGCCTATACACATTTTTTACAGTCGCAGCCCAACGAGAATTGTATGCGGGAAGCTCTCGATGAAGCTTCAAAACCATTATCGTCAAAAAAAGATGTAATCTCGCTAACGGGATTTATGGGAACCGGTAAAAGCTCGGTCGCCAAAATACTGGCAAAAAAAATGGGATACCACGTTCTTGACTCCGATTCACTAATCGAAGAGAAGGCAGGAATCACTATCCCGGAGATCTTCCGCACCAATGGCGAAAAAACGTTTCGCAAGCTTGAAAAAGAGATCCTGAACAGTTTACTGGATGCCGATCATAAAAAAATTATCATCGCTTGGGGCGGCGGCATTGTTCTTGATCAAGAAAACAGACTGAAGATAAAAGAAAAAACACTGAGTATTTGGTTGTTTGCCAGGCCATGGAAGAATCTGTCCCTCATCAAAGATGGCTCCCGGCCGCTGTTGAACGTCGAAAATCCGGGAGAAACCGCTCGCAAGATCTTCCTCCAAAGACGCGGCTTTTATGCGGAGACAGCAGATTTGATGGTCAATTCCGATTGCGAATACCATAATCCAGACTCAATAGCGGAGAAGATTTATGAAGAAATTTGTAAAACCTTCTAGAATATCAGGTTCAGTGAAGGCTCCACCTTCAAAAAGCATGATGCAGCGCGCATTAGCTGCGGGATTATTGGCCGAAGGGACCTCGATTATCCGGAATCCCTCATTTTGCAATGATGCCCTGGCGGCTATGAAAATAGTCGAAGGCCTAGGCGGTAGCGTCAATTATACTAAAGAAGAGGTAGTAATCGACGGCGGCTTCAATCCATTTGCAAAGGTCCTTGACTGTGGGGAATCCGGGCTGGCGATTCGCATGTTCACTTCTATTGCAGCGTTGCACGACGCTCCCATCACTTTAACGGGCAAAGGTTCCCTTATGAATCGTCCGATGAATATGATAGGGGAGTCATTGCAAAATCTTGGTGTGGAATACACATCAAACAATGGTTGCATTCCCATCACGGTTAAAGGCCCTTTGAAGGGCGGGTTGGCTACAGTTGACGGCTCCACTAGTTCCCAGTTTCTTACTGGATTACTTATGTCCCTCCCACTGGCACCGGAGAAATCCGAACTGCGTGTGGAGGATCTCAAAAGCAGACCCTACATCGATCTGACAATGCAAGTGCTTCGAGATTTTGGTGTCAATATTCAGCACCAACAATATGCGACATTTTTTATTGACGGCGGCCAACATTATCAACCCTGTACCTTTACGGTTGAAGGTGATTGGAGCGGTGCTGCGTTTCTACTGGTTGCCGGAGCCATCGGCGGCGAAGTCGAAGTACTGTCGTTGAATCCGTATTCGCGGCAAGCAGACCGGGCAATCATTGAGGCTCTTGAAAAATCAGGAGCAAAAGTGAGTTTCACTGAAAACTCAGTATCCGTAAAAAAAGACAAACTTCGCCCCTTTGAATTCAACGCCACCGAGTGCCCCGATTTGTTCCCTCCGTTGGTTGCCCTGGCGGTTCATTGCGAGGGTACCTCGTTGATCAAAGGTATTGGACGATTAATTCATAAAGAGAGCAATAGGGCGCAAGTATTGCAGGCCGAATTCTCCAAACTCGGTGCTGTGATTGAATTGGCCGGAGGGAGCATGGTTATTCGCGGGGGCGGACTGAAGGGCGGAATCATCCATTCCAATAATGATCACCGTATTGCGATGGCAGGCGCAGTGGCAGCTTGCGCCTCAAATGGCCCTATCATAGTAGAAGCGTTTGAAGCGGTTAACAAATCTTACCCGGAATTCGCCAGTGATTTTATTGCATTAGGAGGGTGTGCATGTGAATAGTTTTGGCAGACATTTTCGAGTCACTATATTTGGAGAATCTCACGGATATGGCGTAGGAATAGTTGTTGACGGCTGCCCTCCAGGAATCCCTCTCGAAGAAAAAGATTTCGAGGCGGATCTCTCGCGACGCAAAAGCGGTTCAAAAGGCACGACTCCAAGAAAAGAGCCCGATCTCCCTCAAATCCTATCAGGAGTTTATAATAATCATACCACCGGAGCTCCATTGACGATCCTGTTTGCCAATACAAATACACGCTCACGCGACTACGAAGCCCTCAAACACATCCCCAGGCCAGGCCATGCAGATTTTACCGCATCAAAAAAATACGGCGGCTTCCATGATCCTCGCGGAGGTGGCCATTTTTCTGGCCGTTTGACTCTTGCAATTACTGCCGCCGGTGTGATTGCTAAAAAAATCATCGTTCCAATCCAGATCGAGGCAACTCTTCAAGAAGCCGGAGGGAATTTAAATATTTCTGAAGCTATTGATCAAGCAATCGAAGCCAAAGATTCCATCGGAGGCGTCGTCCAGTGCCGCGCCACAGGCGTTCCCACCAGCCTTGGCGAACCGTTTTTCGATTCAGTTGAGTCTCTCACCAGCCACATGATGTTCTCGATCCCCGCCATCAAGGGAATCGAATTCGGCTCAGGGTTTCAAGCGGCCTCCATGAAGGGTAGCATGAATAATGACCGGATCATCTCCATCACTGGAAAAACCGCCACCAATCATGACGGTGGAATAAACGGCGGCATTACAAATGGCAACGACATCGTGTTCCGGGTAGCTGTAAAACCCACACCATCCATTTCTTCTCCCCAGGAAACCATCAATATCAAAACTAACCAAATGGAACGATTGATCATCGATGGCCGGCACGACGCCTGCATTGCACTTCGGATCCCGGTAGTGGTGGAAGCTGGTTTCGCAATCGTATTAGCAGATTTACTGCACCTCCAGAAATGATTTCCTAAATCTGCATTTTTTCAAAAGTTAACCAGATAGGGGATAGAAGTTCATAATTTTCAGTATTTCAATCATTCTGGAAGTATGTTAAAAAATATCTTGATCTGATATGGTTTTCAAAACCCACAGAAAATTTCCATTTTAAAGGACATTTACAATGAACGTACACCAGCAATCGGCAAATAATATCGCATGCTTCATCTTAAGGCAAAAAGGTTCCAATCTCGCAAACTTGTCAATGGAGAGTCTGGCAAAAACTTTTAAACTGAACATAAACGAGCTTCGCGAAATAACCCTTGACAATGATGGAACCTCTATCGATAAATTCCTGAATCTCCAGAAAGTATTCCTTGCAATGAAAACATTGGAAAAGAACCCTCAAATCACTACAAAAGACCTTGCAGCTAGTTGCGGTTTCACCGATCACGATACTTTTACTAGAGAATTCACCAATTACTTTCTCATAGATCCGCAGAAATGCATCGATATCAAAGCAAATGCGCCATTCCTTAAAAGACTGTACAACGACTTATAATAAACATTGGATATCTAAAAATTGCATTTCACTCATGCAGTTGCGTCATCCTTGATATCATTTTTGATCATACCCCGCAGGAAATTCTTCTTCGGACTTAACTATATAGTAAAAAACACCACCAGGCATAGTTATATAAAGATTTAAGAAAAACAGATTTCCCCAAAGCTTTCCGTAAATAAATATAGCAACACCCCTTACCGAAGGCACCCTTGAGGATCACTGAGAATAGCTCAGGATCGTCGATCGCACCAAAAGAATATTTAATTCCTTGCGCCCGAGCAGGATTCCCGTCAACCCCGAAAAGGTTACCCATAGGTACCAAATAAAATCAAAAGATTACTAAATATAGTGTAAGTGTAAACAATATATTCCGTATGTCGGATACGTCATATTATGTTAACAAGAAATTAGGTTTCAAAATTCTCAAAATTTTATGAAATCATATTATAAAAAAGCTAGTTCAGAGTCTCTAAATCGAATTCTTTAATACGGTTTTCTTTGATGTCGAGAATCAATTTCTCCAGGGCTACAATTAGTTTCACTCGATCGTAACTCCTGGCATTGATTTTAAAATCTATTTTTACAGCCTTATCCTCAGTTATAAATTTGAATTTGAACAAATTCTTCGATGGACTGTGCTTGGAAGGATTTTCGCTATTTTCTTCTTTTCTCTGTTCTTTTATTTTGTCTCTAGAAAATGGTTCTTCCTGGTATTGATCCAGAACATCAGACATTTTATCTATCTCTTCAAGTTTTACCAATTCGAGGAGAAATGTCTTCGATTGAATGTTCAGATCCATGCAACGTTGGGCAATCTCCGCAGGCAAATCTGTAATGCGAATCAGCTCCGTGACTGTTACGCGGGATTTTCCTATTTTTTGAGAAATTTCTTGATGAGTATATCCATATATTTCGGATAGCGTTTTTAAAGAATATGCTGCTTCCAGAATTGTTAAATCTTTTCTCTGGACATTTTCTACAATCGAAATCTCCAAAGCTTCATTGTCTGGAATATCATACTCAATTGACGGTACTTCCTTGAGTTCGGCCAATTGAGCTGCCCTAAAACGGCGTTCTCCAGCGATTATTTCAAACTTCCCATCTTTCGGCCTTACGATGATAGGTTCGATGATTCCTTTCTCTCGAATTGAATCTGAGAGTTCCTGTAAATCTCCAAAATCTTTTCGCGGTTGCAAAACATTCGGGATAATTTTGTCTGTAGGGATATTTCTAATGATTGTGGTCTTCGTACGAAAGGCGATTTCATCTACCAGGTGGTTGTCGTGTTTTAATCTGATGGAACTGGGAAGTCCTTTTTTAGCTTTAACCATGATTCAACACTTCCTCCGCTAACTTTTGGTATTCAATGGCACCCCTTGACTCAGGGGCAAATGTAAATATTGATTCTTTATAAGCGGGGCTTTCCTCCAGCCTGACATTTTTGGAAATAATAGTTTTAAATACTTTGTTTCCGAATAACTGCTTGATATGATCTTCACTGTCCTTGGCAATAATGGTTCGCTTATCATATAGTGTGATTAATACTCCAAGGATTGCGAGATCTGGATTGCTGCGACTTTTTACCTTTTCATAGGTTTCCAGCAAATCATCAGTTCCTTCCAAAGCGTAATAGGACGCCTGAATTGGAATCAACAGATGCGATGCTGCAACAAGTGTATTTATTGTGATCAAACCAAGCGTCGGCGGGGTATCTACAATGATGATATCGTATTTGTGCTTAAGCGATTCAATACGATCTTTAAGGCGGAAGTGACCATCGATCTCCCCTATCAATTTGGATTCAAGTTTGGCCAGGGATATCGATGCCGGAATAATATCGAGATTTTTTATATTTGTGGGATGAATGACGTCCTCTATACTGATTTCCGTACTCTCAAGAAGATCAAAGACTGTGTATTTGATCCCATGGGGATCGATAAACGATACAGTAGAGTTGGCCTGCGGATCCATATCGACGACTAATACCCGTTTTCCCATAAAAGCAAGTCCAGCAGAGAGATTCACAGAGGTGGTAGTTTTTCCGACGCCACCTTTTTGATTTGCTATCGTAATAATCACAATTCAGCTCCTCTTAATTTTCAGTGATAATTCAAAAAACCATTAACATGGTCATGCAAATTAATATTATTCCACTTGTGCCGATTTGTCAAGATTCGGCAAATGAGTAAAATTATTTTTCAAATATTTTTATCATTTCAAATATTTAGATTGTATTTCGGCACACCGACATACAATTCATGTTTTTATTTTTGTATTATGTCGGCATGTCGACATAACAAAATTCGATGAAGACAGCCTCAAAGGGAATATTTTTTATTTATGGAAGCCGATATTTTGAAAAAGATCGGGATACCTTCAAGGTCGAGTTCTTGTTGAATTCGCCGCTTCAACCAGGTTTCGTCCGAAGTTTTTAATCGATCTGTACTTTTTGAAAAGAAATTAATGAAAAAAGGTCGGTATGATTCAATTGAAGCATACTTCGATACAAATTTATTATTGGCTTCGGTAAGTATTTTTTTCTCATGCAGAATATGTTGAATAAGTTCATTCAGATTGGCGGCTTTGATCTTTGTGATCAACCGTTGATTGATTAATTCCGCCTTATCTATCACCTGGAAGATATTCTTACCAGAAGAGGCGGACGTCAATACAAAAGGGGCGAAGTAGAAAAAATTGAAACGCTCCTTCAATTTTCTTACGAATGAATCCGCTTTTTGTTGATCTAACACAAGATCCCACTTGTTACATGCGACAACGACCGGCTTTGCGGATTTCAAGATTTTTTGCGCGATAAACAAATCATTTCTGTCGATTTTTCTGGATATATCAATAACAAAGATAATAATATCGGCGTTTTTGATGTCTTTTTCAGCACGAATCACGGCTGCGCTCTCAGTATCTTCTTTTACCTTTTGAAGCTTTCGGATTCCGGCATTGTCAACAAGAATGAACGTCTTGTTGTTCCGTTTGATTTCTAAATCCACAGAATCCCTGGTCGTTCCGGGCAGCGGGCTGACGATAACATATTCGTCATTTAGAATACGATTGATGATTGATGATTTACCGACATTCGGCTTGCCTATGATACTGATCCGGGTGGGAGCTTCCTCTTCTTTGCCTATTTCGCCAGCGGAACCGGGAAAATACACCAACACTCGATCTAATAGTTCTTCTATACCGTTGTTATGTTCGGCTGATATAAAAACAAAGTCCTGCTTCAAAGCGTAATAGGATGACGAGGGTAGAAATTTCTCCGGGTTATCGATCTTGTTGATGACAGGAATTATGTTTGAATTCAATTTTACGATATCCAGATAGAGATCTTTCTCGTACCCTATCAGATCTCGTTTCCCGTCGAATAAAAAGATGACTAGATCAGATTTTTCGGCCTCACGTAATACCCTTTTATTTATTTCCTTCGTTATAATATCACTGTCATCAAAAAAGCCGCCGGAATCCTGGAGATAAAATTTCCGCCCGTTAATATCCAGCGGTTTTTTATAAATATCACGGGTCATTCCGGGATCGTGGTGTACTAACGCTTTTCGCTTGCCGATTAATTTGTTAAATAATGTTGATTTTCCTGTGTTGGGCACGCCAACTATTGTTATTAATGGTATTTTACTCATGTTTAAGTTGTTTTCCTGACCATGGATACGCAGAAGCATTCGATAGCTTCTCCCCTGCCTACCGCATCGGTCTCAATTTTTTCTTTTGTTTTAGCCTTTACATTTATTGAAGCGAATGGGATGTTTAAAAGCGAAGCCAATGTCGTACGGATGGCATCCTTGTGAATACTAATTTTGGGTTGCTCCGCCACCAGGACGCAATCGACGTTCATGATTTCGAAGTTCTGTTCGCGTAGTAACCGGGTGGTCTCTTCAAGTAGTATCTTACTGTCTATGTTCTTGTATTGGGGGTCGGTATCGGGGAACTGTTGACCGATATCGTCTTCCCCGATAGCTCCCAATAATGAATCGATCAAGGCGTGGATCAACACATCACCGTCTGAGTGGGCGATGAATTTCAGTTGATCCGAAACCTTGATACCGCCTATGTAAAGCCCGCTACCTACTGTCAATCGATGAATATCGTAACCAATACCGGACCTTATCTTCAACATACTTATATCTTTTTACCAAAAATCATTTTCCCGGTGGTGGACTGCAACACCGATGTCACTTCAATTTCTACATTTTTTCCAATATCGTATTTCGCATCGTCAATAACAATCATCGTACCGTCATCAAGATACGAGATTCCCTGCTTCTTCTCTTTTCCTTCTTTGGAGATGTGAACTTTCAAATGCTCACCGGGATAAACGATCGGCTTCAATCCGAAGGCTAATTCGTTGACATTTAATACTTTAACATCCTGCAATTTGGCAATTCGGCTGAGGTTTACATCATTGGTGATCACCTTGTAATTGTTTTCTTTTGCCAGTAACACCAACTTCTGGTCGACCTCTTTTACATTTGCAACATTCTTGTTAAGAATGGTAACCCTTGTATTGCTATTTTTCTGCAATTGTTCGATTACGTCCAAACCACGTTTTCCCCTGATCTTTTTATTGGGATCGTTTGAGTCAGCTATCAATTGAAGCTCCGCAAGAACGAATTGGGTGACGATGAGTTCCCCCTCAATGAATCCTGTCTGAATGATAGGAACGATTCTGCCATCGATAATCGCGCTGGTATCTAGAATAAAAGTCTCTGTAAAGGCGCTGCTGCCTCTAAAGAATTCCTTGATATTCAGGGGCGCGAACAAGTTCGGTTTATGAATGCCGATAAAGAGACCTGTAACCGGCAAACCAAATAAAAAGAGAGACTTGAAGAAAATGTAAGCGGAAAAGGACATAGTGAGTAAATCGAATAACCGGAACATGACATACCCAAGCACCACTCCACCCAGAATACCGATGGTGACACTCCACACATATTTTAACTCCGTTTTTTTTATCCTTAGAGCTAAAACCGATAGAGCGAGAGCGCAGGCGCCTCCGATAAGGGCTCCCAATAAATTGTTATCCATCTGAAACGGCGGATGTCTGTATCCAATTAATGCAAAAATAGCTATAAAGACTAATTTATAAAAATAGATTAGCATTTTTTTCTCCTTCTATAATAAATATTGTTATAATTTTACCAGATTGTACACAAATTTTCTACCCTTTGATAACCAAAGCTATTATATTTGTTCATTTATTACGTTAATATTCAACAATTAAGGGGTTATTCCACCGAAATCACAATCCGATCGTTCTTAAATTTATCAACCGAAACCAGCTTAATATAAGCATATTGCTTCGTTTCATCAATGGTGATTTCATAGTCCTGGTCCTTTTTATAAAATTTCGGGAATACAGTTATTTTTTTGATTTTTTTCAATTCAAACTGTTTCGCTGAAATTTCAATGTTACTGATTTCACGTAAATCCATGGAATTGTTAAAAATCTCAGGGGAAATATTCTTCAAGCGCGGGGAACGCAGGAAGCCACCCTTGATAATCTTTTTTTCCAGAAGATTTTTCTTTGTATCCAGCATATAATGCACTGAATTAATGGTTGTTTGCATCTCCGAATTCTTCTCTCCGAGATCGCCAATCTTAACCATGAGATTCTGTTTTTCCTGGTTTAAGTCATCCACCTGGCCGATTATTTGATCTCTTTTTTGTTCAAGAACCTTTATATCATCTGCTAGTTTGTCTTTTTCCGCAATAGCGTTATCCCGGGCATCGACTAACTGTTGCTTCGCTTTTCTACGAATGGCGTTCGGAGAAATAGGCGCGCCTCCCTGCGTGATGAATGTTCCGTATTCTTCTCCCGAATAGAAATTCCATACTTTGAAGCCGGGAATCAATGGTTCAAACATGGCTGTACGTTCAATGAGCTGGAGGGCGCGGCTCTTTTCGACGCCTTTTTCGTTCAACAAAAAGTCCATGGCGATTTGATAATGGTTTTCTCCCTGAGTCACAACGTGGGGCGACGGCAGCAATGCTTCCAGGATTTTTATCTTCCCCTGTAGCTCAGAGATTTCATCGTTTTTTTCCAGTATATCCCCTAACAGGGTTTTGATAGATACATCCTTTTCGTTTTGGATCTTTGCTTCCAGCAATTGTTTTTCATCATCGGTCAGATTGAGTCCATCCATCGTGGGCAATGTCTCGCCTGTTTTTTCGCGATAATCCTTGATAAGCTCAATAATCTCGCCTTGTTTCTGATTTACGTCTGTCTCCAGGTTCCGGATTTTGGCAACCAATTTGTGCATCTGCTTGACTTTTGGGGAACCTGTACTTTTATCTTTAAACACTCCAAAAACAAGAATCAACGACAATGCCACCACAATGACTCCAAGTATTGCGATAACAGCATACAGAGCCTTAGGCTTTCTTTTTTCCTCCCCGATCATGGTGGTAGGTTGGGCATCGATTCTTTTTGTTTCATCCGACATATTAACCTCCGTAATATACAAAAATGATTATATGTCAACAATCGTAATTATGTCAAGGAAACAAGCCCTGCAAAAGTACGGTTATATTGCGTTTATGATCCGAAGACGCCGTCAATTCCAAATAATTTCACCAGATAGTGAGCCACCCCTTCGGAATATACGTCACTGGCCTTCATGGAGAATTGTTCTAGCAACGTCGGGACTGCGTTTCGCATCACTACGGGGTGCCCTACCAATTTTAGAGTTTCAAAATCGTTGTAATTATCCCCGAAATAAATCGCTTCTTGTACAGAGATGCCGGTTTGCAGGCACAATCTCGCGAGCGCTTTATCTTTGCGCGCATACGGAGGAGTCACTTCCAACCAGGACTCCTCCTTTCCTTCTGAATAGATCAATTGATACCGCTCCCCTACCAACTCCGAGAGCCCGCTCTTCAGGTCCTGCACCAGATAATTAGGTATCAAAGTGGAGATTCCGGTAATTCCGTCGAAGGAGGTAATCTCATCCAATTGCTCAAAGTAAGAACGTTTTTTCGTTTCGCCATGGCCTTTGTACAATACCTTGAAATCGCCGTTTTTTCCATTATATACAATGATGGGAACCTGTTGCTGGTCGAGGAAGTGGTAGATGGGAGCCACATCTTCAGCTTCGATTCCCATCTCCCAAACGATGGAGCCGTTCTGTTCACACAAGGTTCCGTTCTGTACGATGACTGTGATGTTTGGATCGAGGTTGCGGATATAATTGCGGGTGGTCAGGTAGTTGAAGCCGGTAATCAAGGCAATAGGAATTCCATTTGCCGAAAGTTGGTTCAATACATTGCACGTGAATTCGGGAATCACATGCTCACCGTAAGTTAGCGTTCCGTCGATATCCGATGCTATTAATCTCGGTAATTTGCTCATACCTAATTATAGCGTATCGAGGTGCCATGATCAAGCACTCTATCATCTACATCACGAGACGTCGATTGGAATTCGAGAGAACTCCGATGAAGCGGCTTTCGCCGAAGGACGGTTTGCCCGCGACCGGCATTTTTTTTGCAGAGATGCATCGTCTCTTTTCAACGAACAATAAATGGTATCTTGACAGGTTGGGGCGTGTCTGGTAGAATTAGTCTTTCAAGGAGGGATGGCAGAGCGGTTGAATGCGGCGGTCTTGAAAACCGTTGACCCTTTGCGGGGTCCGTGGGTTCGAATCCTACTCCCTCCGCCACTTTCCTCATCATAGCCAACTTCCTTTCCCTATCCCCTATAAATTCCAAGGAACGATCTCGCGCCGCTATCGATACAGAAAGTCCGGCTGGCTAAAAAAAAAGCCCGCCGGGAGTGCGCCTCGGCGGGCTTTTTAATTAAATTCAGGAACGTTGTGTAAAGTTATGCAAAAGGTTATGTGGTTACTTTGTAGTCTTTACTCACTCTATCGATTTTACCCATATCCATCTTGATAATACGATCGGCCACATCGAAGTAATGGTCGTCGTGTGTGATGACAATCACGATTTTACCTTCGGATTTCATGCGGGGCAATAATTCACGGTAAAAGAATTTGCGGAATTCCGGATCCTGGTCCGCGGCGATCTCATCGAAGAGATAGATGGGAGAATCTTCGAGGTAACATTGAAGAAGCGCCAATCTCTTGCGTTGGCCGCCGGAGAGATCGACGGTGGAAAATGCGTTGTCCTTTACTGTCACCTTGTCCTGCATCCGCAACAGTTGCAGGTATTCCTCCACCTTGCCATCCTGGTCTTCAAGATCCACATTGTACATCTTCTGGAAGAGGTGAAAATCGCTGAATACAACCGAATAGTATTCGCCCAACCGCTGGGAGCCGTTGGATGAACCTTCCACCTCGACAGTGCCCTGGTGGGGCTCGTAAAGACCGGTCAGCAGTTTGGCCAGAGTTGTCTTACCGCTACCGTTGCCGCCGATGATGAAGGTGATCTCGCCTTTGTTGAATTTCAGATCGACAGGGCCTACAATGAATTTTCCATCTTCGCTTTCGCTTTTGTATTCAAACATTACATTATCGGCTTTGATGGATTCGATCTCTCCTTCCCGCTGATGCCGCGCTTCCATAACTTTGGGATCCAGCGTGGCGGGGATATCTCTTTCAAATCCCTTAACTCTACCCCAGGAAACCCGTATGCGGATGATGTTGGGGATCGCGTTCAGTATTACGTTAAATGGCCCGATGAGGAAGAGGAGAATCATGATAAAGCTCATGAGAGTGAATTTCGAGATCTCCGGAAAGAGCTCCGGAATCCCAAAACCGACTGCGGCCAACACAATGAGGAGCAGCGACTCCCCTATCAAGAACGCATTGACAAATTTGATACCGGATTGGGTGGTTTTGTTACGAAATTCATGGCACACTAAATCGACATCCGAGCTGTATTCCCGTTTTTTGTTCACCTGCAAACTCAATTCCTTGAAGCCGTCGATCATGCCGTTGATCAACCGCATGAACACATTCTGGGTATCGCGCGCCTGTTCCAGAAGAACCCGCGCTTTGGCCATGACTTTATTGTAAAGCAAAGAAATGGCCACCACAACCAACACTGTAACGGCGGTCGCCCAAAACGCGATTGTGGCGAGATAGACAAATGCGCATACAATGGTAATGAGGCTTGTCACTAGAGCAACCACGATGTTGGCGGCGTTTCCTATCTGGCCGGTATCGTCGCTTAGCGTGGCAAAGACCCTTCCTCGATCTAATTGTTCAAATTTTTGATAGGATGTGAGAAACACCTTCCGCACCAGATTGACGCGCATATCGTAGACAATACGGAAGGTAATTTTGAGTAGCTCTGTTTGAATGATTTTTCGGCCGCCGATATAGATACCGAACGCCAACCCAAAATAGAGGAGCTGGTAATAGAGCTCCATGTTCCCCCGCAAAGAATTGGTGATGAGGAAGATCACCATTGCGTTCGCCCCGCCTGCCAGGAGGCTGAGAACGATAATCAACGGCAATCTGCGAATCAGTTGGTTTCGCTGGGGAAAAATGCTTGAAAATAGATAGCCAAGGTAAGTGGCGGCTATCGCTAGAAGCAACATAAACACCGCAGTTTTAAAACTCAACGGAGCCCAAACCAATGTGGTTTCCCAGGAGAGCCCGGTCATGGCATAGGGAAGAAGGTAGATTCCATATAGATAGGGGCAAAAAAGAATTAACGCTCCAGACATCTTGCCCAACGTTTTTAGGTCGGGAAGCAAGAAACGGCGATTGTCCTTGAGAATATCCTTGAAGATGGAAATCCAAAACACGATAATTGCCAACAGAAAAATTGCCAACATCACGGAAATGACAGTTCCAGCTTTGTCCACATCATTTGGGGGTACTGTCTTGATGTCCGGTTGCTTTCCTGCGGCCATATCCATGATCATTTTACCGATGGCGGTGGTGTAAGTGGAATTGGAATTGGCCATAACCGCAACGGCGACCTTTTCCTTCTCATTGAACCCCATGTAACAGGTGAAATTTGGATTCAGGCCGTCGTGTTCCACAATACCGGATGTATCCACATATGTCTGCCAACCATAGCCATATGACGCGAGCGTCTGCTTGTTGGGAGAAATTGTCGTGTCCCGTTGATGGGATAGTTCGAAAATATCTTTGAACGGGGTGTCGATGTTCCCCATATTCAATTGCAGCCAACGAGCCATATCTTCCGCATTGGACACAATGTAACCGGCGGGATTGTTGCCCCTGTATACAGGCGCGTCAAACGGTCTGGGTGCGAAAAAGCTTATTTTATGGCCAACGGCCATCGGCAGCGATCCATCGCCTTTACCCACCCGGGTCCCGTCCATACCCAGAGGCGCGAAAACCAATTGCTGCATGGCCTCTTCATATGTTTGTCCGGTCACCGCTTCGATCGCGGCTCCAACCACATCGTAATTGAGGGTGGCATATTCATACTGCGAACCAGGCGCTCGGTCCAATTTGTATCCCGAAACTTTCATCGCGGTCAGACGAAGTTCGTCGTTTGAATCTCCAGGAGTAATTAGATCTACTGTTTTTGCAGGCAATCCGGTTGTATGCCTCAAACATTGCCGGATGGTGGGCGCCACTTTTTTTCCATTGTATAAAAAGTGAAATCCCTCTAGATATGTCGATACCGGTTCGTCCAGCACGATTCGCCCTTCGTTAGCTAATCTCAACGCAGCAAACGCGGTAAACGCCTTACTGCACGAGGCCAACTGGAACAGCGTTTTATCGGTGACAGCGGAATCCGCATCATTGCCTTCAACGCCATAGCCCCTTGTGTAAACCTCTCCATCCGCCATCACAACCGCTACGCCGAGCCCGGGAATTTTTCCGTCATCCATAAATTCCCGGATCTGGCGGTCAAATTCTTCCGGCACGAACGGCCGTTCGGCCCTCTCTCCGGCCCATAAACCGGCGAGCGTGAGCATCGCTATAATCATCGCGGCGGAAATCCGCCGCATCCCTTTCTCTGGGCACATGTATCCTCCTTAGGTTATATTGCTGATTACACGTATTCCTTTATAATTCCGGCTGTTTTTTTCACATGGGGCGGCTCCAGCATTGTCACATGATCTCCAGTAGTTTCGATCACATGGACTTTGCCGTAAGACATTTTCTTCACCGCCTGAGGTTCCACTCTAAATTTTGACCGGATGGCTTTAATATTCAATATGGGAGCATGAATGACTCCCGAGAACTTTCGTTGATGGGGAATTTTGGCAAAGGCCATGAACATGTCGTGCAACAATTCCGCAACCTCTTTCTTCGCAGCTTCCGCCTCGTCGGGCGACAACGCCGGTTGTCCGGCCCGTTCCCGATCCACTATTCGAGCTTCAGCGACATAGGCTTCGAATTCCTGCGACAATTCCTCGACGGACTTGCCGAAATAAGTCTGCTTTCTGGATTTGAATAATCCCCCCAACGTGCGGACCGAATCGGCGAATCGGTGCAGGAAGAAGTATTGCACAGGGATCATGACCGGTTCGTCAAGCATGATCGTATGCTCCACTTTCATTCCCATCGCCTCCATCTTTTTCACCAAATTGTAGGCAACAAAATCGCCGAAACAATAGCCGCCGATAATATAGGGACCCTCCGGTTGAACCTCTCTGATCTGGTAGAGATAATCGTCCACCATCTCAAACATCGAGGTGGGATACGGAGACCTACGGGAGACGCCCCTCGCCTGGACGCAATAGACGCTGAACTCCTTTTCCAACAATTTTCCTAAATCCCTGTATTGATAAGCAAGCCCGTGAAGCGGGTGGATGAAGAAAATTTTCCTCTCCTGCTCGCATTTGTTGAGTTTTACGATGCACTCCGGTCCCGCTTCGGAGCGCTCTCCCCCGAGACTTGCGGCCAATTGTCGAATGGTGGGATAGAGTATGATGTCGCTGAGGTCTAATTGGCAACCCAACGCCTCTTTGATTTTCGGTACAATGGTCAACGCCTTGAGTGAATCTCCGCCCAATTCGAAGAAATCATCGTCGATTCCCACCTTCTGTATTCCGAAGAATTCCTGCCAAATCCGGCACAACGCCATTTCGGTATCTGTAGCGGGTGCCGCGAACACGCTTCCGAGCTCCGGCCGTTGATGCAAGCTTGCCGCCGGTTGGGCAGCGGAAGTTTGATTGAAGCCCTGGCTCATGGTGGCTTGCACTTTTTCATCCGCCTCTCGCAACACTCCGAAGAGATCTCGGGTGCAGATGATATTCAACGGTTTACCGTGCCCCACAGCTCTGCGGAACACCTCGACTCCTTCCCGGTTACTCAAACCACCGGGAATCATACCTTCATAATCGAGATTTTGGGCATCGGGAAAATCCATATCAATGGCGTTCCGGGTCATCCCGCCCTCGAGCCAATCATCCCATTCGATAGCGAGGCTGAAGATTCCGGACTTCACCGCTTTGTATCCGGCAAAGGCATCCATGAATTCATTGGCGGCATTGTAGCTAACCTGTGCGAATTTCCGCTTGTACAATTGGTTACCCAGCGAGGAGAACAAAATCATAAAATCGAGAGGCTCCTCTCGGAGCAACGACTCCAACACCAATGTGCCGCGAACTTTGCAATCCATATATTGTTCGGTGATCTTGCGCGTCCGTTTCTGGATCACCCCGCCGAAATCGATGACACCGGCGGCGTGAATCACGCCGTTAATGGGCCCGTAACTGGCTTTTGTGTGTTTAATGATCTCCTGCATCGCCTTTATATCCGAGATATCGGCGCTATAGACCGCGACCGAAGCTCCAGCCTGCTGGAACGCCTGCAACGAGAGGATCTTCTGTTTGATCTTCTCGGGTTCGTTTGGATCATCAAGTCGTTCACTCCATTCAATTTCCGGGGGAAACGAACTGCGGCCGATCATTACCAATTTAGCCTTGTAGGCGGTAGCAAGGAATTCGGAGACGCTGAACCCCATACCCCCGAAGCCGCCAATCACCAGATACACGCCGCCGGTTTTGAACGGAAGCTGCCGGTCCGGAACTTCTTCGAGATGCATGGGGATTTGCCGCTGCACAAACCGTTCTCCATATCTCCAGGCAACGAAGGGATCGCTCTCCCCTATCAAGATGTCGTCGAGCACTTTCCGTAGCAACAAATCTTTCCCGCTGCCGGAAAACTCCTGAGGCTGAATATCAATGCACCGGCAAGTGAGATGGGGATATTCCACCGGAATTATTTTCACCGCCCCCAGCATGGTTGTTTTTTCAGGGAGCGCGAACTCATCTTCGGCAACGCGAAACATTTGATTGGCCAATACAACGATGGCGACATCCTGCTTGATCCTTTGTCGGCCAATGGCTTGCGCCATATTGAGCAAGCTGAAGAGTCCCATATCCTGGTCTTCATCCAATTCTTCCAGGGAAACTGGCCTCTCTCGCTCGGCGGTGACATTCCAGCAATGAATAATTCGCGCCGGGATGGAGTTCTGCTGTTTCAATTCCGCGAATAAGCGGTCATAATCTTTCGGCGACGAGGGATCGACGAAGATGAGGTCCCCCTCTTGTCGATATGTTTTGCCGGGTAGTACCATGATGAGCGGATGCCCTACCGAATCTTCCAGCCTCCGTTGAAGACTGCTCTCGAATTCCCCTTCGCGCAAAAACAAAAGCCATGGAGCGGTGTCTGCCGGATCTGATTGTTTGGAGATGTGTTCTTTTAGCGATTTTGGCTTCCAGTCATATTGGTAAAACCAATCGCCGATATCCGAACGTTTGGGGAGTACCGGCCGCTTGTTCATATTTTTTCGTATGGCGGCGTAGGTTTGTTGGGAAAAAAGAAATGTCTGTCCGGCAAATGGGTAAACCGGAAGTGGAATGCGCTGGGGAGTGGAATCTCCATGGAACGCTTTCCAATCGACAACCACGCCATTCATCCAGGCCTGTCCAATTTTTTCCAGGAAATAGCAAGCTGAGTCGGAGCTCTCTTGAGGATGGGGGATGAGGTTGATGCACGGTTGGCCGTTTTTCTTTTCTGGATGTTGATTTGCAAATGCGGTCAGTGTTTTCCCGGGCCCAATCTCCAGTAACACTATCTTTGGTTTTTGCAGGAGCAGCCCCATTCCATCGGCGAAACGAACGGTGCCTCGCAACTGCCGCGCCCAATAACCAGGATCGGTAGCATCTTCCTTTGTGATCCAGTTTCCGGTGGCATTGGAGATGAATGGAATCTGCGGTTCTTTTAGATTTATTGTATCGAAGGCGGCGATGAAATCATCGAGCATCGGCTCCATCATCTGAGAGTGGAAAGCGTGGGATGTGTGAAGCAGTCGCGACTCGATCCCCCTACTCTTCAATGTGTCCTGGAAGGCGGTAATTTCGTCTGTCTCACCAGAGATTACACAGCGATCAGGACTGTTGACAGCCGCTAGCGACAGGGACTGCGGCAACAGGGCATCCAATTCTTTTGCCGGCAGAGGGACGCTGAGCATCGAGCCGGGCTTCATGGCTTGCATCAAGCGACCGCGGGTGGATACGATGCGCATGGCATCATCCAGGGAAAAAACCCCCGACAAATGAGCCGCCACGAATTCACCGATACTGTGCCCCATCATGGCGTAAGGCCGGATGCCCCATGAGATAAGTGTTTTGGCCATGGCATATTCCAGGGCGAATAGGAGCGGTTGGGTGTTTTCCGTATTGTTGACAGGGGGATTCCCATCTTCTCCGGATGTTGTAACCGATGGATAAACGATCCCTTTGAAATCTTTCCCGGTAAAATGGAGCAAGATCTCGAAGCATCGATCCATCTCTTCCCGGAAGATTTTTTCGGTTTGGTACAATTCCAAAGCCATATTCTCATACTGGCTCCCCTGCCCGGAGAAGAGAAACGCCACCGGAGCCGGGCCTTCCGGCGCCCGCGCGGTTCCTCTCGCTCCAGCGGGTTTTTGTTCCATTTCCAGGACCAATTGCCGGTTGTCTGAAGCGAGCCAGACTCGACGGAAAGTCATCTGCTTGCGCCCCTGTTGCAGTGTAAACGCCGCTTCCTGGAGGTTTATCTCAGGATTCTTTGCGAAAAATTCCTTGAATTGAACCGTCTTTCGATCAAGAGCTTCACTCGAACGGGTGGAAAGTACGATGAGCTGCTGCTTCCGATTGGGAGCCTGGGAGAAGCTCGTCTCGGGAAGAGGCGCCTCTTCCAAAATTGCATGCGCGTTTGTCCCGCCGATACCGAACGAGCTCACCGCGGCGCGACGCGGCGTTCCATTACGGCTCCAATCTATCACTCTTGTATTGACGTAAAATGGACTGTTTTTGAAATCGATTTTGGGATTCGGCCTATTAAAATGGAGACTGGCGGGAATTTGACCTCGATGTAGCGTCATGGCAGCTTTTATAAATCCCGTTACTCCGGCGGCGGTGTCCAGATGGCCGATGTTGGTCTTTACCGAACCCACCGCGCAAAATTGCTTCTTTTCTGTTTTGAACGCCAATCGCAACGCCTCGATTTCCACCGGATCGCCAAGTATGGTTCCAGTGCCGTGGGCCTCGATGTATCCGATACTCTCCGATGCGACCTCGGCAGCCTCCAGAGCCAATCGCACCACCTCCGCCTGGCCTTCGACGGAGGAAGCGGAGAACCCCACTTTGCGAACCCCGTCATTGTTAATAGCCGATCCTTTAACGACAGCATATATATTATCTCTGTCAGCCACCGCCTGCGGCAATGGTTTAAGAACCACAACTGCGACCCCGTCGCCGCCGACAATGCCCTTAGCGTCGGCGTCAAATGCGCGGCAACGACCTTCGGGGGAATGAATCATCCCTTCGATATAAAAATATCCCTCTTTGCCCAGCCGCGTGGCTTTAGCGCCACCGGCCAGGGCCATATCGCATTCTCCGTTCAAAAGCGACTGGCATGCCAGATGAATCGCCACCAACGACGTGGAGCACGCTGTATTGAGCGTTACGCTGGGTCCGCGGAGATCGAGTTTGTAAGAAACCCGTTGAGCGATAAAGTCTTTGCTGTTCAAATTGAATGAATCAAACTCCCCTACTTCGCGCGCCAGACCGGAGAGAATCGACAATGCCTGCCATTGAAAATGTTCGCTGGCTCCGGCAAAAAATCCGATAAGTCCATTGAACCGATCAGGATCATAGCCGGCGTTTTCCAATGCCCACCACGATACTTCATGCAGTTGCCGCATTTGTGGATCCATGATTGCCGCCTCTTTTGGAGTATAACCAAAGAACGCCGCATCGAATTGACCGATATTTTTAAGTAAACCGGCAGCCTTTACATAATTGGGCGAATGGATCACCTTGAGAGGAATACCTTCATCTTGAAGTTCCCGATCTGTAAAAAAGCTTACCGATTCTCGTTCATTGAGAAGATTATCCCAGAATCCATCTATATCATCCGCTCCAGGAAACCTCCCCGCCATACCGATGACTGCGATTTCCAAACCGGTGTATTGTTGTTCAAGACTCATGTCGCGCTCCTTTTTTCTTGTTCAAACGCTGCCGTTTCAAATCTTTGCCTCTCGTCATCGAATCGATCCTCGTTTTTTCGATATCCGCGGCCTGCTGTCCGTGGGATTCTCCAGTTAGAAATTTCGATAAAGAATAGATAGATGGAAACCTGAACAGGGTTGTGACCGAAACATCCTTCCCCAACCTCTCTTTCAACTTTTCGTGCAGAGTGACGATTTTCAGGGAATTCCCGCTGATTTCAAAAAAATTGTCGTGAATGCCCACCTTTTCCAATCCCAAAACCTCTTTCCAGGCCTCGGCGATGGCAGTCTCCAAATCGTCGCGGGGAGCCACAAATTGTCTGGAAGAATCCATGCGCGTTCCCGATTGTTTCAGTTTGGCGATATCCACTTTCCCTCCGACTGTGAGAGGCATAACGTCAAGACTGACAAATTCGGCGGGAATCATATATTCGGGAAGTCTCTCCCCGAGCCAGGCCCTCAACGAACCGGTTTCGAGTTCTTCGCTCATTACGATATAGGCCCTAAGGAACTTTTCTCCATTTTCAACGATGGGTAATACCTTGGTCTGAAGAATAGACGGATTATGATGAAGGCAGGTCTCGATCTCTCCGGGCTCGATACGGTATCCACTAATTTTTATTTGTTTGTCGATTCGTCCTAGAAACTCGATGTCGCCGTTATCCAGCCACCGGGCCAAATCTCCGGTCCGGTAAAGATATCCATTTGAGCCGAACGGGTCGGTTATGAATTTTTCCGCTGTGAGATCAGGATGGTTCAGATACCCTCTGGCCACACCGTCGCCCCCTACCAGTAATTCGCCGGCCAAACCCGGCGGGCATAAAGAACTATTCCGGTCCACAATATAGGCTGTGGAATTGGCAATGGGCCTTCCAATAGGAACTATCCCCTCCTTCACATCTTTTATCCGGCAAAAAGTCGAATATGTCGTGTTTTCTGTAGGCCCATACATGTGAATGAACGAGGTAGCCGGCGCCATGTGAAGTTGGCGTTTCACTTTCGCAGGATCGATAACATCGCCTCCCACCAGGATAGATGAAAGGGATGCAAACAATTCCGGTTCCTGATCGGTCAAGCGCATGAACAACGGTGTTGACATGAAGAGAACGTCGATTGCCAATCGCCGGAGCTCGATCTTCAAACGGGACGCTTCGAGTATGGACTCTTTATCTATTAAACAGAGACGCATACCGTTGGCGAGCGATCCCCATATTTCAAACGTGGACGCGTCGAACTCCAGCGCCCCAGTCTGCAACAAATGTGTGCCGGGTGAAAATTCCAGGTAATTGGTATTCCGTATCAACCTGACGATATGTTTATGGTTCACCATCACGCCTTTGGGATTTCCAGTGGAACCAGAAGTATAAATGATGTATGCCAATTGAGACGGATCTCCGGTAAGTTCCAAATCTCTCTTCTCCGGCTCTGCCGTCATTTGGGAAATTGAATACTGTTCGACGACCAGTTCTTCACCGCTATGTTGATGAGTGGTGAGCAAAAGCTTCGCCTTTGTATCCGCCAGCATGAATTTTTGGCGGCCGGAGGGGTAAGATGGATTGACCGGTAAATAGGCGGCCCCAACCGTCAGAATCGCAAAGATGCCGACAATCATCTCCAGACACGGCCCAGACATGATGGCGACAATATCCCCTGCTTCGATTCCTTTTTGAACCAATACCGAGGACAGCGTCCGTGCTTGATCCGCCAGCTCACGGTATGTCAATTGCCCGCCGCCATACGAAACCGCAATCCAATCGGGAAATTCTTCGACTTGTTCCCATACCAGTCGATGCACAGTGCTTTGCCGTGGGTATTCTGTAGCAGTGTGATTCAGATCTTCCAAAATCCACTCCTTCGCCTCCGGCGACACTATGTCGATGTCTCCGATTTTCAGATGGTGATTTGCAAATACCGCGTTCAATATATCTTTGTAAATCCCGGCAAATCTCTCGATACTTTGGGGACGGTACAGGGTGGAAGTATATTCTACCGTCAAGAATAGTTGATCGGTCATTTCTGTCATCGTGAAGTTCAAATCGAATTTTGATCGATTCAGATTGATTCGCTCCGCCTGCTGCCGGTTCACTTTGTCGGATGATTTTTTTATGAGATGATAGGAGAAAACCACATCAAACAAGGGATTACGGCTGGTGTCCCGTTGAAGTTCAAGGTGTTCCACCAGATCCTCAAATGGATATTCCTGGTTCTCCATGGCCTGGAGCAAAAGTTTTTTGACCTGCTGGAGGAATTGAGCGAAGGGAATGTCGTCCTTCACAGTGATTCGCAACGGCAATGTATTGACAAACATTCCGATGATATGTTCGAGATCGTCATGACGCCTCCCTGCCACCGGAGTTCCGACCACCAGGTCTTGCTGGCCGCTCAGCTTATATAATAGTATATAATATGCAGCCAACGAAGCCATAAATCCTGTGACTTCCTGCCTGGCGCATAGCTCCTGAAGTCTGTTCAATTCATCCCCCCCCCAGGGAAACCGCTTTGTATCCCCGGAGAAATCCCGGATAACAGGCCTTGGGTAATCGGTTGCCATATCCAATGTCTGCATGGGGCTATCGAACGCTTCCAACCAGAATGCCTTCTGCTTTCCCAGGGTATCACGATGCATTTCATTGGCCTGCCAGAGCGCGTAATCCACATAGCGAACCGGGAGCTCCGGCAACGGCTGGCCCCGGTGAATCGATAAGAAATCACGTTGCAGGATATCCAACGATAATCCGTCGGCGATGATGTGATGCATATCCACCAACAATTGTAGTCTACCGTCGTCTCCTTCCAGCAATCCGACCCTGAACAATGGCGGATGGGCTAAATCGAATGGCCGGATAAATTCGTCATAGGACTGAACCCTCCCGATAAAGACATCGATACGGTCAACTACACGTTGCACCGGTCGTCCGTTATGTATAGTGATATAGGTTCTCAAGCCATCGTGCCGTTCAACCAACTTCCCGATGACTCTACCGATGGTAGCCGGATCTCTCCCTTCGGGCAACAGAATGATTTGAGGAAGATTGTAACTGGCGCCCACCCCGTCCATTTTTTGCAATACATACAACCGTGACTGAGCCGGCGTGAGAGGGTAATAGTCTCTTTTTTCGGTTGCGGTAATGGGAGTGAATTCTTCACGGGCCATATCTTTTATGAGGAGAGCTTGCTTCTCGATGGTATTTTGCTTGAACGCGGCGCCCAGCGATAATTTGAGATTGAAGCGGCTATGGATTTTCGTTATGAGGGTCATCATGTTTAACGAATTGCCTCCAGCGTTGAAGAACGTGTCGGTGACTCCGAATTTGTCTGTTTTCAATACCTCGGCCCAAACGCTCTTTAGATCCTCTTCAATCCGGTCGCGGGGTTCTACGAAGTCCTCGTCCGACGGCACAAGTTCCGCAAGAGCGGTAAAATCGATTTTTCCGTTCGGCTTCCGGGGAAACGTTTCCAGTTTGACAATTTTCGCCGGAATCATGTAGTCTGGAAGCTGCCGCCGCGCATCCACCATCAACTGCCGCTCTATTTGGGCAGTTTCTCCGGTATTGATTACAAACGCGACCAAACGGTGATTCTCCCCAGGGAGTTCCTGTTTGATTACCGCCACCTCCCGCACATCATTCGATCGCGCGAGAACGCTCTCGATCTCTTCCAGCTCGATGCGCATGCCCCGAATCTTGACTTGCCGGTCCACACGGCCCGTCAATTCCAGATTGCCGTCCGGCAACAAACGCCCCAGATCGCCGGTTTTATATATCAAATCACCGGGATCGTCGCTGAAGGGATTTGGAATAAAACTTGCTCGGTTTAATTCAGGATTGTTCAGATATCCCAACGAGCGGTACGGAGTACGAATATACACTTCCCCCACCATTGATTGCTGGCAAATTTCCATCTGTTCATCCAATACAATCACGCGCGAGCCGGGAATCGGTTTTCCCACCGGCATATTGGAGCGGAGTACATCGTCCGCCGAGATCCGGTAAAAAAGTTTTGCCAGAGTGGTCTCTGTGGGACCGTATATATTGACCAATTGCACCCGGGAACCGATCCGCGCATACCATTGGCCCAATTCCGATGGGATGATGCGTTCGCCTGCCATCAACACATACCGCAATTGAGGAAATTGGTTCTGCCGCAAATTGCCGTTATTTACAATGCGAAAAATCGAAGGGACACAATGGATGAGGCGTACGCCGGATTGTTCGATCCATTGGCTCAGGAGTTCTCCGTCGTAAACAATGTCTTTTTTTGGAGGTATGCACACTGCGGCTCCAGCGCACAGCGGCATCAGGACATCGCGCATATAGACATCAAATCCCGGAGTCGTCAACTGACTGACCCGGAAGGATTCATCGACTCCAAACTCTTCGATTTCCCACTCGATAAAATGGAGTAGCCCTTTGTTTCTACCGACCACCCCTTTGGGCGTCCCGGTGGTGCCCGAGGTAAAATATATATAAACCGGCCCCTCCCGATCGAAACTCGGAGGCTGGTAGGACGTACTCTCAGTATCGGACGCAGAATCGATCACATCGTTGAACATCAGGCATTGGGCAATCGGAGGATGTTCCAGGCGGCCGCAGATGACGGTTCGCAAATCAACGGCTTCGATCAGGGCCCCCAGCCGTCCGTCGGGCAGGGCGGTATCCAGCGGCACAAACGCGCACCCGGCCTTGAGGACCCCAACCAGGGCGACAATCAAATTCATCTTGTCTTCCATTAACAAACCGATGAAGGTTCCGGGAACAATGCCGTTTTTTTGCAAGCTTGCGGCAATCCTTCCGGCTTTCTCGTCCAGCTCGGCATAGGTCATCACCCGCTCGCCGCATTCCAGTGCAATATTCTTAGAGTGGGCGGATAGGCTATTCAGCAGTTTTTCTTCAATGGTGTTCACTTTCATCATAAGCTCTCCTTTAGAGGTTCTATTCCAGAGGTTGATTGAAGTCGTCAATCAAAACCTTACGTTGTTGAGGCCGCCCGGCGATCTCCAATTGACCTACCAGTATCTCTCCTGCGGTCAACACCTGGCGGATAATGCTCATCAATTGCTCCCCTACCTGGGACATCACACGGCGATCGATTGCCAACGCGTTGAAATCCAGGCGCACAAGGAAATTCAAATCCGGCACCACCTTCACGCTTAAATCAAAACTGGTATGGGCGAAGGAATCGATATTCATTAATTGCGTTCCCTTATTTTCACGATTTTTTTCTACAGGATAACTGTCGAAGGAAACGATATGGTCGAACAAATCTTGCTTATGGGGTGTCAATGCCTGGATATCCCCCAAAGGGAAATAATGGTGCGCCTCACCCTCGATGTGTTCGTTTTGTACGTTTTGCAAGACGTGAACAATCGTCATGCTGTCGTCAAAACGGATCCGCCGGGGAACAGTGTTGATGAACAACCCCAGCATCGTTTCTATGCCCGGTATTTCACCAGGGCGCCCGGAGACGACTGATCCGAAGATCACATCGGTCACTCCATTGAATTTTGCCAGCGTGATCCCCCACATCGTTTGGGAAAAAATATTCATGGTGATTCGGTTGTTACGGACAAACCGTTGCAATAACCGCAGATGATCTTGATCCAGGTGATATGACAACATTGCCTTCTTGTATCCGCTGCTCTGCCCTTGCAGCAGTGTTCTTCCCGGAGCCCCGGTTAGTTTGTTGTAATGAGCGAGATAGCGTCGCCAATATTCGCGGGAGGTAAGCCGGTCCTGCTTCTCCAACCATTCAATGTAATTGCGGAACGGAATGGCCGCTGCCAGGTTTGGTCGCCGGTTTTCCCGCATACTATTGTACATTTCAAAGAACTCGGACACGATAATTCCGGTACACCAGCCGTCCATCAAAATATGATGGTGGCTCCAGACAAACTCAAATTCCCGGTTTCCAAGATGGAACACCGCCACCCGCATCAACACATCCTTCGTTAAGTGGAATGGCTTGTGCACATCGTCCAGTCTATATTTTTCAAGGAAGAGTTGCCGCTCGCGCCCGGTACCCATAGTCGCCAGATCTTCGTAATGAAACAGACATTTACGGCGATTCAACACCACTTGCAGAGGTTTCTCCCGGTCCTGGTAAACAAAGGCCGTGCGTAGAATATCATGCCTCTCGAACAACGCATCGAGACTTTTCTCGATTAGATCCGGTTCAAATTCGCCTTGAAGCCGGAACGAAGCTTGCTCGAAATAGGCTGTGCTATGCTCTTCCATCACGGAGTGCAGAAGCATCCCCTCCTGCATTGGGGTCAATGGGTAAATATCCTGTATATTTCCTTTTGGTTTCATATTCGTTTCCCGATGACCCTACTCCCCTACAAGAGAACCGATATGCTCCAGATCTTCCATCGAAAGGTCTTTGTATGAAAAATCCGCCGGAGTCATCTCTCTCTCGCCTCGGGAAGAACAGAAATCGATCGTCTGCTTCAATTGCCCGGCAAACGTATCCAACAATCTTTCAATATCGTCGCCCTGAAATAGTTTTTCGCTGAACGAGGCGGTGATGTGCAGTTTACCTCCAATCACGATGCAGATGATATCCAATAAATATTCCCGTTGCTGATCGAGGCTATGAGCCTGGCCGGTTGTGCTGTCCGCGATGACGCGGAAGGGCAATTCGGTGGTGTCCCTGTCGAATTGTCCCAGGTAATTGAAACTGACCTGGGGACCGGTTGTTGCCTTTAACGAAGACTTCGTCCCGGAACTCAAATATTTTAAAATCCCATAACCGATACCTTTTCGGGGGACCCGGCGCAACATCTCCTTTGTGTCGATAATATGGCGATCCAGCGATTGTGTCCCGTCTGATGTGAGCGACACCGGAAACACGCTGGTAAACCATCCGACAGTGCGCTGAACAGCGATCTCTTCGAACAATTCTTCGCGTCCATGCCCTTCCAGGGCCACCAACAACCCGCTCTGCCCCCAGTGTTCGTTCACCGCGAGAGCCAACGCCGCCAACAGCAAATCGTTCATCTCAGTTCCAAACGCTTCATGCGCTCCGGTCAGGAGCGCTTCGGTATGTTCGACATCGAGCGCCACTGTTTTAGTTTGTTGATCTTTTACGAAATTCTCGGATTCATTGGCCTCCACAGGCAAATGGGCGCCGCCGGCATTCAAGACTCTGTACCAATAATCGAATTCTTCCTGTAGCGAGGACTCATCTGCAAATTGCCGCAGCCGGTTTGCCCACGCTTTGATGGAAGAAGATTTCGACTGCAATTGCAGCGGCGTGCCCTGTTTGAGTTGGAGGTACAACTCAGCGATGTCTTCGAATAAAATTCGCCAGGACACACCGTCCACCACTAAATGGTGGATGACAATCAAAAGCCTATCCCCTTCATCCAGATGGAAGAGCCCGATCTTCATCAACGGACCGTGTTCCAGATTGATTCGAGCTTGAACACCGTTCGCTTTTTCCACCAATGCCGCAGTCGGATCGCATTCATCCCGGAGATCGAACTCTTCGATATGGACCGGCATCAGGTCATCGACAATCTCTGCGACTATCACCCCTTCATGTTCCCGAAACACCGTTCTAAGGGCGTCATGGTGTGACTGCAGGCGCTTGAATATCTTTTCCAACTTGGCTCGATCTAAACGCTCCTCCAGTTGAAGCGCCACCGCCTGATTGTAATGATGCTTGTCGATGATGATTTTTTCGAAGAATTCCGCCTGGCTGGGAAGGAGGGGAACGGACCCGGAGATTACGCCTGATTCTTTTTTTTGTGTGTTTGCAGTCACCATCGGCGCCAACTGCGCGATGACCGGATGCCGGAACAGATCGCTCATTTTGAGTTTATATCCCGCTTTGTTCAAACGCGAGATGATCTGGATGGCTTTGATAGAATCGCCGCCAATGGAGAAGAAGTTTTCGTTGATTCCGATCTCTTTTCGTCCCAACACCTCTTGCCAGACTTTGGCCAACTCCTTCTCGACCGGCGACTGTGGCTCTTGAAAATCTTCGCCCGCCGTTCCAGTTGCGGAAATATCCATATTCGCCAATGCCCGGCGATCCAGTTTGCCTCCGGGAGTTTTGGGCATTTCATGCAAATATAGAAACGATACCGGAATCATATACTCCGGCAACCGTTCCCGGCAATATGAAGCGAGATCATATTCATCCAGAGGATTTTTCGCTGTATAAAAGGCAACCAGGAACGCTCCGCCGGTTTCATCTTTGCGGTCCATCACCACAGCGTCATCCACGAACTTATATTCCCGTATTCTATTCTCTATCTCCCCCAATTCAATGCGAAAGCCGCGAATCTTCACTTGATGATCGATCCGCCCATGGAAAACCAATACCCCAGATTGGGAAAACGCCGCCAGATCTCCGGTTTTGTAGAGCCTTGCAAAGCAGCCATCATTGCCTTCGGCGAACGGATTTTCGATAAATTTATCATGTGTGGCTTCAGGATTGTTAAGATACCCGCGGCACACTCCGGCGCCGGAAATAACCAGCTCGCCGCGAATCCCAACCGGTTGAAGACGGAGATATTTGTCAACCACGTAACATGTGGTGTTGGCAATGGGTCTTCCCAAACTCACAGATTCAGGTCCACAAGAGCATGCGACGGCATCGATGGTCGTCTCGGTCGGCCCATAT
The DNA here is from genome assembly GCA_024644125.1 of Candidatus Aminicenantota bacterium. Classification (GTDB taxonomy): domain Bacteria; phylum Acidobacteriota; class Aminicenantia; order UBA2199; family UBA2199; genus JAHELQ01. Next base: position 44,647 of record JAHELQ010000001.1, read on the forward strand.
TGGTTGAAGAGCGGATATCCCAATTCCAGCAATTGGTCTTTGACATGATTATCCAGCTTTTCTCCGCCGGAAATCACCACCTTCAACGCCGGAAGGCGCTTTTCGCCCAGGAGCATTTCTTTCAATAACGACGGTACGGCGTTGATGATTTCGATCTCGTTCCGGCGCATGAAAGTGAGAAATTCCTCTTTATCGGTCAACAACCTCCGGTTGGTGAGAAACACGGTACCTCCATGCGCCAGAGTACCGAAGATCTGTTCGACGCTGGGATCAAACGTATAACTGGTCATCGTCAAAACCTTTGTCCCATTGCCGACCTTATAGGTATCGCCATACCAGAGAAGGGTGTTGGCGGCGTTGCGCTGCTCGATCATCACCCCCTTCGGCGTACCGGTGGACCCCGATGTATAAATTATGTACGCCAGATCGGCTGCTTCGCCCGCATCCGGCGGATCATGTTCAGGATACGAGGCGATGACCTCTTGCAATTGATCTTGCAATACGATCTCCCTTGCGATTCTCCTGTCCTTTTTTTGATCCCGCCGAACAAACGCGATGCCCGGGATTGTCTCCAATATATCGTCTGAAGGCAACGATCGCCCATTCTCGATATATTTTACCACCAACTCCGTAAACACGGTTTCCCCTTCGCTAAACACCAGACAATCGATGTTGGGGTCCTGAAGCAATGACTCGGAGTTTCTGGTGGCATACGGGCCTCCCGCCACGATGGGGCAACCGAATCCCCATTGGCGGATGAGGGCGATTGTGGAATGGAAAAAATCCCTATAAAACGTCAGGCTGCGGGCCCCGATAATATCCGGTTTGAATGATTCCAGAAGCTCCTTCAACCGGCTATGGCTATCGAAGTCGATTCGGGACTTCAAAATTTTGCCGTTTATCCTGTCGCCCAATCGCTCGTTGAGATAGGTCATCACGTACACCGCCCCCAGAGGAGGTTCCACCACATCATACAGCAGGTCTGTATCGCTACTGTAATGTTGGGACAGGTCCAACATCAAGATCTTCACCGCGTCGGCGGAGGGCTGCCGGGCTGGGAACTGCCGTTTGAGTTTTTGATTCAAATCCGGAACCCGGAATGTGTCGTCGTCAACAAAGCCCCGCCCCCCGAGTTCGCTTCGTTCCAATCCCAGGAATTCCAACAAGGAGTCAAAGTTATCGAGTTCTTCGGGAAAATAACTATCATACTTTTGCACTATCTCATCTTCGGTCATCACGCTCATTTGCACAGGTAGGACCTTGAGAAGCCGCTCTTTGTCGAGAAAATATTCGTTGATGAATTCCGCCTGGTAATTGGCGGTGAAGCTCTTGTCGAAAGGCGACGTGGGCGACGGTTCATGAAACGCCATGTTCTCCGAGCGGTAGATGTCTTCTTCGGCGATTCCGTTCTTCATGGCCAGATCCGCCATCCCGGTGTGCGGGTAAATTTTCAGGTTGAAGATATAGGGAAAGTGGACCCAATGCAGACTCTTGATAAAATCCAGAGTCATACGCGCCTCTTCTTCAGTTTCAGTTGGAAAGCCATGGATGGAGAATAGTTCGAGAATCACCTGCGGGTGCTTTTGGCAGAAGTATTCGATGTTTTCCCGGAATATATCCAATTTCAGGTTTTTCTTGATGAGGGTTTGCAAACGGGGCGACGCCGTTTCGAGCGCCAGGGCGGTGGCGGTGAGTCCGGCCTCCACCAGGAGATCGATGTAATCTTTTGTCAGAAGATCTCCTCGTAACCCATTGGGAAAAAACAATTGCACATCCAGGTTGTTTTTTACGATCATCTCTAAAAATCGCATCCCATTCTCACGGTTCAAGTTGAAGATATCGTCGAATATGGAAAACCGCCGGACTCCCATGTCGTAATAGAGTCTCATCTCTTCGAAGATGCTATCGGCGGAGCGGAATACATGGTTACGCCCCCATATTTTACTGCAGTAGGCGCACTGGTAGGGACAGCCGCGGGCGGTTTGCAGCGAGATGGTGTTTTTCACCATCACCTGCCCGATATAATTGCAGTATTTTTCCAGATCGATCATTGATCGGTCCGGGAATGGCAAACTGTCTAAATCGGTGATCTGCTGAGCCGGCTGCGTGACAATGGGTTGCACGCGGCGTCGATCCAATCCCTGAAGTTTTGTATATTGATTTTTTTTCAAGGTGTTCTGGTTTGTCAAGAGAACCGGAGCTTCGCAATCATCCAGCATGGTGCAAACGCGATCGCTGGGCAATCCTGGATCCACCGGCAGATACGCGCCGCCGGCCTTCATAATCCCAAGCAACCCTGGAACCATGTCCGGTGATGGTTCCATCATGACGCCGGCGATCGTATCCTCCCCCACCCCTTTTTCCTTCATCATCCAGGCGATACGATTGGCTTTTTTATTTAATTCCCCATAGGTCAGAGAATGCCGCTCGCCGCTCTGGGTGTTTTCAAACACCAGCGCGATTCCCTCCGGCTGCGTTTCCACCTGTCTCTTGATCAATTGGGGAATAGTATGCTCCTCCGGAAAGTTTTTATTGGTATCATTAAATTCTTCAAGTATGCGGACGCGCTCACCGCCGGCCAGCAATTGAATGTTTACCAACGGCTCGTCTAGAGTTTCGACAGCATGTAGCAGAAGTCGGCAAAAGTGTTCCTGAATGGATTTCGTAAGACCTGTCGAATACAAGTCGCTGTTGAATTCCAGTGTGAGGCGAAGCTCCTGCTCGTGCCGTTGAAAAATAAACCTGATATTCAGCGGAAGCCCCGCTAGATCGTCTTTGCGATGAATATTCTCCAGCAATACCGCGACATCGAACAGGGGAAAATGGTTTCCCGACACTGGAAGATTCAATTTGAACAGCAACGTCTCCAGAGGGTAGTTCGAATGTTCGTCCGCCTCGATGATCGATTGCCGCGCTTCGAGAAGCAACTCTTTGAACGACATCGTTTCGGTGAGTTTGGTTCGAATGGCGAGGGCGGTGTTGAGATATTCCTCATCTTCTTCGTGTCGATAGATTGGTATTCCGACAATGATATCGTCCATTCCCGAATATTTCTTCAATAAAGCGATCACCGCCGTAACCAGGATCATATGAAGCCTGTGATCCGATTGATTGCTCATCCGAAACAAACGTTCCGACACGTCGGCCTGCATATCGATCGAGATCTCCATCATCTGCGGCGGCGTATCGCCGGCGGAAATTTGCAGGTCCGGTGGAAATGCCGCCAGGGCGAGTTCTCCAGATAGTTTTTCCAGCCAATAGGTTCCCTCGGGGGTAGTATGTTCTGTCATGTGCATCCTCCTCTTTTCAAAAAGTGAAATCCCCATCCAGATCGCGGGTGCGGGGAGCTCGTTTCAGTTTTTTCACCTTGTGCCTGTCATCCACACGCGATCCCCTGTCCTCGAACTCCTCGAACGAAGGGACGGCGTTTTCATGCAAGCGTTTCCAGCGTTGATCCGCCTTGTACAATTCGTGAACAGTAAAGGGATTGGGGACTCCCAAAGTCTTGCAATGCTCGGCGAACCGGTTCATCCGCCGGTACGCCTCTTCCCGCGACGGCATACAATCCGCCACCCAGGTATCGATCCGGAGCATGTCCCGGTGGCGTTCTGGGTAGAGCGAATACCGCCTGTCCGCCCAGGCGCGGGTATCGACCTGTCCGGTGGGATAATAATAGAATGGGCATCCCCAGACCTCGTAGATGTGATCTTGCAATTCCTCGATCAAATTCAATGTCTGCTGGAAGTCCTCTTCGGTTTCTCCGGGAAATCCGATCACCCAGCACGTGGATGTTTTGATGCCCGCGTCCGCCAAACTGATGACCGCCTCCTTCACCTGGTCCACTGTGATCTTTTTATTCATCAAATCCAATACCCGCTGCGAACCACTTTCGATTCCAAGTTTCGCCTTATAAAACCCGCCCCGCCGCCACATCAATGTGGTCTCCCGGTCGGTGACCGGTTTATCGGCCCTGAGATACCCATCCCAATAAATGGCCTGCTCCTCGTCTATCAATGTGTTCGCCAGGTCGGTGGCCACGGGATTGAGCAAAGAATCGCACAGCAGAAAAAGTTGCCTGCCGCTTTTTTGATGGAGATATTTGAGTTCCGCGGCGATTTGTTTGCCGCCTTTTTTCCGAAAATTCCCCCATTGAACGGTTTCGGAACAAAATTTACATTGAAACGGGCAACTGCGCGATCCATAACTGGCGGCCATCAAATAAGCGTCCAGATCAAAATCATCAAAATCCGGCACCGGGGCTTCGGCCAACGGCAATGTCTGATTTCCGATGTCCTGGATCGAGTAGATATTTTTGTCCTTAGGTAGTTCGTTCTGAAGATATTTCAAGAGCAGGAGCTCTCCTTCGCCGATGAAGAAGGCGTCGATACAATCGTTTTTCGCCAAAAACAGATCCCAATTGGGAGATCCCGGCGCCAATTGTTCGGAAAAAACACCGCCCCCCATCACTGTCCTAACAGCGGGATTTTTCTCGCGGGCCAGGCGCGCTACAAAAATCGATGTGGGAAGATTGGTCTCAAACACCGAAAAACCGATGACATCGGGAGCTTCACGTTCGAGTATATGATCGAAAAAGAGTTCAAGGCCGGCGTAGAATTCCTGTACCAACCGGATCATTTCTTCGATCACCAGCCGGTCTATATCGGTATAAAACGTTTTGGCCACAAGAATTTTAACAAGCTCCCTGTATTCATCCGGATCGGTGAAATGGAGATGGGCCATCAAATGATTCTGCAACACATCCTTTCCGGTGACAAAATAATTTCCCCATTTGTTTTCAGGTACGACGCGCGCCAACGTTTCAAAATAGGCGCTATGAAACTGCCGGAATCTATCTTCGATATTCGCGTCAACCGTGGTTACCGGATATCCGTACCGGGTCAGAAAACTCTTGAGGCAAGCGATCCCCAACGGCGGAATCAGAGGCGACCAAAACGGCAACATGACCAGAAGGATTTTCTCCTTCGAGTGCGAATCGAGATGCCCCAGATCGAAATGGATTTCGGTTGCCAATTTCTCCAGCATTCCGTCTGGAGGATTGAGTTCCAGATCTTTCAGAGCTTGCTCTCGGGTGATTTCCCCGGAACGGATCAGTGTCGAGTACTCGTCATGATAGTGGGTGTAACCGCGTACATTCAGATCCCGGAAGGAATTGAGCCAGATCATGTCGCAGTTTGTGGTGCGGGTTGGATAACTGGCTTTTATCGGCCGCCAATCGAACCGTTTCCGGCAAATGGCCTGCAATTCTTGTTTATCTGTTTTGTAGAATTTGAATACGAAAAAAGGTACAAAAAGAATTTTCCCTGAGTTGACCGGATTTTCAAGATCCCGTCGTTCCCGGTAAATCACCTGTTTTTTCAATATATTCCACTTATTTTGAAATTTTTCGAAGAATTCCTGATCGCCGCTATTCATGGCGATTTCAATCATTTTGGAGAACCATTGATGCGCCTTGTAGTCGTCATGCATCATCGCGGCCTGCCCTTTGGAGTATCCATTGATCACCAGAGGGATATCAAAATGATCCGCCAATTCCAGACCGTTCAAATACAACATGTTGCCGCAAGCGAAGCACGGACTCACCTCGGTTTCATTGGACTCATTGAAGTACTTGAACAATTTGCGCATGAAGCCGAGATCGTTCTTCCAGATCACCAGATCGACATCCAGCTCCTTGCAGAGCTTCTCGACATTCCTGGTGGCTTCGGGATCGTCCCAGCCATGATCGCTATGGAATGCCAGCGGCCGCAATTGATAGTTTTCTACCAGGGTAATCAGCGTAAAACAGCTATCCACACCTCCGCTTAACGGCACCAGCACATCGTATTGCCTTCCGGGGTTCCGGTATTTTTGCAGAGCTGATTTCACTTCGGCCTCGCTGGTAAAATCAGTGGTCGAGCCGCCTTCGGCGGCCACTTTATATTCATTGCAAAAATTACAAATCCCTCCCTCATCAAATTGGATCCCGGGAAATGTCTCGGGTAACACACACTTTTTGCAGGTTTTCATCATAAATCTCCTCTTTTTCTATAGGTCGAATTGAAAATCGCCCTGTTCTTGAATTGTTTTCCGGACAGGAAGTTGCGGGCCTGAATCCAGATCGCCGATGGGCCGGTCGCAATTCTCGATTACGCTCTTCACCAAACTTTTGTATTTTTCTGCGATGATCTCGATTGTCCGGCGTTTATATAAATCGGTGGCATAGATGATCATAAAAGCCATTCCCTTGTTGGTTTCGAAGCCCATCCAGTCCATGTCTATTTTGGTGGTCTCCTGAAAAATCTTGTAATAAGAAATATCAAGCCCTTCCAGATTCATCGCTTCATTCTCGAATGTATTGACATCCTGATTCCGTACTTCAAATATTGTGTCAAACAACGGGTTCCGGTTACTGCCGCGATGTTTCCAGACCTTGTTCACCAAATTTTCAAATGGATAGGCCTGATTTTCATAGGCTTTGAACGAACGATTTACAACTTCGCGCAAGAAATCGCGGAATGTTTTTCCCGGCGTTGGGAAATTTCGCAACGCGATGGTATTGATGAACACTCCCGCCACGGGCTCGAGCTCCTTATTGATACGGCCGACTACGGGAATTCCCACGGAAATGTCGTTCTTACCGGAAAGACGCGCCAGCAACACATAAAATACCGCCAACATCACAATATGAATGGTTCCCCCTTCGTTTGCGGCCAATTTCAGGACGAGTTCCCGTTCGTTTGTATCAAACCTCAATTCCACAAAACTTCCTTTGTTGCCGGGTTTCGCCAGAGGAGCATAATCATAGGGATAATCCAACAACGACGGAGCTTCGCGATATTCATTGAGCCAAAAATCCTCTTGTTTCTGGATGAGTTCCCGATACGCCTCGCTATTTTGCCATTCGGAGTAATCCTTGTATTGAAGGGGCAACTCCGGGAGCTCCAGCCCCTTGTAAAGTTGCAAAAACTCGCGGAAAATATTGTTCTGGGTCATCACGTCCGAAATAATGTGGTGGGTATCGATGACCATGATATGTTTCCGTTCTCCGGTTTTGATGAGAGCGGCCCTGATAAGCGGGGGTCTCTCCAGATCAAACGGGCGGATATATTGACGGATCACCGGGTCCGGGGAACCTTCCGGATAAAACCAATCGATGTTGAATTCCACATGGGAGTGGATTTTTTGTACGGGAGAATCCCCTTCCATGTGAAACGAAGTTCGTAAACTCTCATGCCGCTGAATGAGTATTCGAAAAATCTCCTGGAATCGTTGCGCGTCGAAATCCCCTTCCAACAAGACATTCATATAGATATTATAGGCGACGGAATCATCCTCCATTTGCTGAATGATATATAGCCGTTGTTGAGCCGAAGAGAGCGGATAGCTCTCTTTTTGAGGGGCCCGTGGAATCATGATCGCTTGCTGTTGATTCCTGCCCCGGATAACGATCGCCAATTCCCGGATGGTGGGTTTGGAAAAAATTTCCGCTAGAGTGATCTCCACGTCCAGGCGATTGCTGATGCGGGCGATGACCTGATTGGCCTTTAGCGAGTGGCCGCCCAACTGGAAGAATTCATCCTCGATACCGATTTTTTCCTCCGGGATCTCCAGCACTTCGGACCAGATCTTTACCAACACCCGTTCGACTTCATCCCCCGGCGGCACATGATTGGAATTTTTTTCCGCTCGAGGAGCGGGAAGCAATGCTCGGTCCACTTTACCGTTTATATTAAGGGGCATGTTATCCAGTTGAATGAAATAGGTCGGGACCATATACGACGGTAATTCTGCCGACAGGAATTTTCGGATTTCGCGGGAATCGAGGCTGTCTTCCCCCGCGGTGATATACGCGCACAAATGTTTTTCCCCGGTATCATCTTCAGTCGCCAAAACCACCGCTTCGGTGATAGCGGGAAATCTCAACAATTGATTCTCGATTTCTCCAGGCTCGATACGGGTCCCCCTTATTTTGACCTGCCCGTCGGTACGGCCTGAAATCTCCAGGTTTCCGCAAGGTAACATCCGTCCTAGATCACCGGTTTTATAAACAATATCCATTGGATTGGCGCTGAACGGATTGGGGATGAAGACCTGCTCGGTCATTTGGCGATCGTTAAAATATCCTGATGTCATGAACGGCGTCCTGATATAAATCTCTCCCCGTTGACCCGGCTCGCACCGCTGCATCCTGCTATTCAAAAGCAAGGCCTGACTTCCCTGAATGGGTTTCCCCACAGCGACAACAGGCTTATCTTTATCCTCCGGCTGGATTCTGTAAAAGAATTTCACCATCGTGGTTTCGGTAGGCCCGTATAAATTCACCAATTGGATGCGGTCGTCGAACAATTCGATAAACCTGCGAATATCATTGCCTCTCAGCAATTCTCCCGCCAGAAGAATATATTTAACATGCTTGAGTTGACTTGAAGCGGACAAATGTCCGGTCATCTCTTTGAACAACGATGGAACCATATGAATGAGATTAACCTCTTCCTCATCGAGCCATTGGATCAATTTGTCCATATCCCTCAGAACTGCCGGTTGGGGAATGCAACATGTGCCTCCGCATGACAACGGAACAAAAATATCCCGGAGAAAAGGATCAAACGTTGGAGGCGTCAATTGACTGACCTTGAAGCTCTCATCGATTGCAAACTCCCCTATCTCCCATTGGATGAAATGCGCAAGGCTAATGGTGCGCCCCAATATTCCTTTAGGAACACCGGTCGATCCTGATGTAAAATATACATAGCAGTGCTTGTTATCCATTGGTACAATTGATTCCAGTAGTTCGGTACCAGTGGAAATATCTTCATACTCTACAATTTCCGGGGGATCAACCATACCTTCCAGAATTCCGCTCAACATATTTAGATGGTCTGTGGATGTGATCAGGAGAGCTGGCTTCAATTCATCCAACATTCGCTTGATTCGGTTCTCGGGTAAAAAAGGGGTCATCGGCACAAATATCCCGCCGGCTTTCAAAATACCTAACATTGTCGCAACCATTCGGGGCGAACGGTCGAACAAAGCTGGAATATACATTTCAGCGGTTATCTTTTGACGTAATTGGCCGGCGATACAATCGGATATCTGATGCAAGCGCTCATAAGATATCGCTTCTCCGCCAAAACGAATCGCGTCTCGATTTGGATTGGCCTGCGCAACCTTCATGAATGTCTTATGTACTGGAACTAACATACTTGGTATTCTCCTATTTATTTCCTATTCAATGGATTTACTCCCCGTAAAACCCGCTCATTTCCTCGAAAAAATCATCTTGCTCTTCCCTGAGAGATTCGCTGGGAATAGATTCCAGAGAATCATTTCCGGCCAGAATGGAGTTGCAAAGCGTATTCATTCCTTCCACAATCCTCCGCATCCGGGCCTTTTCATAGAGATTGCTCTTGTAAACCAAATTCATCTGCAATTCATCCAACTCTTCAATCAAGTAGAGGGCGAGATCATATTTGGGAGACAATTCCAATTTGTCTTTTATGGGTACAACCGTGAAGTCCACGCCTTTCAAACTTAAATTCTCCTCTT
>JAHELQ010000087.1 GCA_024644125.1 Candidatus Aminicenantota bacterium
TGGATTTTTGGTTTTTTCATTGTATTCCTCCTTTACAATATAGTGTCCAAAGATATTCAGTTAATATCACATTTCACCTGTGCGCTTTTATTCTACTTGAATTGACTAAAAAAAAGCAAATTTTTTTTCAACTCTCCCATAAAAGTAATTACACTGATTCGCTTGAAAAAGCGATACAATTGGGCTAAAATAAATCGTACGTAAATTGAAAAACCGCCCTCCGGCGGAATGTTACATATTTTTTTCAAATTTATATATAAGGAGATATGAATGTCCAATCCCATAAGTCGAAGAGGATTTTTTGGCAAGAGTTTCGGTCTGGGCGCCGGGCTCATGCTGTTTAATAACTTCAAAATCTTTTCCAGTGGAGGCAAAGCCCCCAAAATCCCGGTGATTATCACGGACCATACCAATGAAACCGGACACAACGCGATGAAGGCAGGCTGGGAAATCCTCGCCAATGGCGGCGCCGCATTGGACGCGGTGGAAAGATCAACGAATATCGTCGAAATGGATCCAGAGGACACTTCGGTTGGATATGGCGGTTTGCCGAACGAACACGGTGTCGTTCAATTGGACGCATCGATCATGGATGGCAAGACTTACAGCGCAGGAGCCGTAGCCTGTCTCGAAAACATCAAACATCCGGCATCGGTTGCCCGCATTGTGATGGAAAAAACCGATCATGTGCTTCTGGTAGGCAAAGGCGCCCTTGAATTCGCCAAACAATGGGGATTCAAAGAGGAGAATCTTCTCACCGACAAAGCACGAAAAATCTGGTTGGAATGGAAGCAAAACCTCAACCAATATGATGACTGGGGAGCGCCGGACCATCTAGCGGATCGCCAGAACAAAACCGCCAAAAGATTTGAAGAACTGGCGTTTACCTACGGAACCACCAATCATCTGGCAGTGGATAAAAACGGCGACATCGCCGGCATCACCTCAACCAGTGGACTGAGTTACAAAATTCCCGGCAGAGTGGGCGATTCCCCCATTATCGGCGCCGGATTGTATGTAGACAACGAAGTGGGAGCCGCCGGAGCGACGGGTCGCGGCGAAGATGTCATCAAATCTTGCGCTTCATATTACATTGTCATGCGTATGGCTCAGGGCCGCTCTCCCCAGCAGGCGTGTGAAGACGCGATGCACATGATCATCAATAAATACAAAAAGATCAACCCCAACTTCTTCCCCAGCGAGAAGTTCATCGCGTTGAACAAAAACGGCGAATATGGCTGCGCCTTCCTCATCAGAGATACGCCGGCCCAAATCTGCGTCGCCAACGAAGGCGGCATCAAGGTTCACACCGGTAGCGTGGTAATCAAGAGGTAATCAAACAAAACGTCAAATACCTAATTGTTTACCAATTCTTCGACTTCAGTGAAAAAATCGTGGACACGTTCCATACAGAGTTTGACGACCTTGCCTTCGGGGGAAACGAGTACGTAATGGGGAATGGCCGACGCCGCAAAATTATCGTGTGTCTCTTCATTATTGGAAACAAAGGCAGGGATCGCGATCTCCTTCATCTTGAAATATTCTTTTAGAAGTTCGAGCTCCTCTTCCGGTTTGATCCCCCGCTTCGCGCTCGTGTTCTCATCGGCGTAAAAACCATACAGGCGTGTCACCATAATCACATCCATCTTTCCCTTCAGCTTTTCCCCCAATTCCAGGAATTTGGGCAGACTGTTACGGCAATCAGGACACCAGGGAGCGAAAAAATCAAGCAGCACATACTTCCCCTTCATCTTTTTTATCGACAATGGTTCGCCGCTATTTATCCAGGAGCCGTCGGCCGTAAAATCCGGAGCGTCGCTCCCGATAAAGGCGAGGAAAAGTTCTTTTTTGGCGATCTGCTCATCGATCCGTTGATCGTCGCCATAGAGTTCTTTCATCTTCAGTAAAAACTCCCCCATTTGCCGGTAATCCAATCCCCCATCCACAAATTTGATATGAACGGCGTAATAAAGACTACGCGCATATTCCTGTTCGATAGGAAAACCGAGACCCACGTCAATAAATTCAAGAGCGGTGGCCGGATCGCTGTTCCTCTGATTGACGCCCGCCCGTAAAAACAAACCGGCAAACGGAGCCAATCCGCCTTTATATTTTTCTTTCACTTCCCGCAACACTCGATTGGCGTCGTCAAGCTTATTTTGCCGGATCAACGAAGCCGTTAATTTTTTATAGGCGGCGCACTTCAATGTCTCGGTCCCGTCTTTGATCAAGGCGATAAAAATTGCGTCTGCCTTACCAAACTGCGTCAATTTTTCATATATTTCCCCGCGGGCCAATTCATCGGCAGCGGAGAGTTTTTTTCCCGCATATTTGTCCACTAATCCGGCTATATTCATGAGATAGTCCTTCTCCACCTGCGCTTTCTCCTCGGCAGTACCGATCGCTTTCATACTGGTGCCGTACGCGTCGTTCAATCCCGCCAACTCATCTGCCAGCGACCTGCCGGAATCCCCGTTGCAAAAAGATAAAACCGCTATCGCGATAGCTATTGCTGTCAAACCAACAAAGTTTTTATGTCTCATTCATTACCTCTTATCCCTATTATACCAAAAAACGAAAACCGAAAAAAAGAGAAAAAACTGTCTGATTTCAAAAAATCCACCGGATTTTCAGCGATGCAAGGTTGCCTGGGATGAAGTTTTCGATTAAAATAACCCCATGAAACCGATAAAAATTATAACCCTATTATTTGTCATGGCTTTGGTTATGGTGGGATTGGAAGCCGCGGATTCAAAACTTCCACCGGATGGAAATCGCATGAAAAAAGACCACGCTCCAACTCCATTCACCGCAGAAGAGATTCGCCTCGGCTGTCCGGATGGCAGGAAAACCAAATACAAAATCGAAATTCCCGGAAAACCGTTTCACTATCAGATTACCACTTTCGTCAATGCGACCCCAGAAACCGCCGGTTTCGAGATGACAACCCTGGACAAGGATGGAAACACAATAGGCCAAATGCAAACCGCCACCGCCACATGGAGCGAATTGCAAACCCACGCTTCATTCCCCCAATCCCGAACCAAAATCGAAAACGCCTCATATACTACGGCCGCCGGCGCCTTCGACTGCTGGTACTACCATGTCACCGGCGAAAAAGATGGGAAGCCCGTAATCTCAAAATACTACTTCGCCAAAAAACTCCCCGGCCCCCCCATCTACTTCATCCAGGAAACCGACGGCTCCCCTACCTTCACCATGACCCTCGTGGAAAACAAACAGTAGAGCGAGATTTTAATTGCGGTTGCCTCTGCTGGATTGAATGAAAGAAGTTGACAATTATTTTCCCTTCAGTATATAATTTAAGTTTGGGACCTGAAATCAAGTTAAGATTATGTACCTTGTACCCGCGTGCAGTCTAAATTCATGTCGAAGAAACCTTCGCTATACTATGATGTCGTGAAATAATAATAAGGAGAAAACATTAGAGAAAAAATCAATTTTACCAACGTGACTAATGAAGAAATGAAAGACGGCAAAGCGGGGTATGAACTCGATCCGATTTGCATAACCCCGAGCTGCATCTACCTCTGTCGCTATGCGGGAAGCGGTGGCTTTGCATTGGGAAATAACTGCTCAGCCAATCATGTGAACGCTCAGTCGAGTTATCCTTGCTAACTCATTGCCTGATAGTTCTAAAGTAATTAATAAACAGATAGTTCAGGTGGTGGATGTTTTATAGTAGTATGTGCACAAAGGAAAAAATATATGCCGTAGACATCAGGTGCGGCATCGTTACATCTCTGCCCCCTGCCTAACAATGAAAGCATGATCTCGCACCTGAAATCGCGGTCATATCACAAAAATATATAAACAAGGAGAAAACATGAGAGAAAAAATCAATATCTCACAACTAACCAGTAAAGAGATGAAAGAAACATTGGCCGGCGTCGACTTAAAAGAAATATGTGTGACTCCCAATTGTTTCTGCGCATGCTGCTATGCCGATACTGGCGGCTCGACACTTGAAGCGAATTGTTCAGCCAATCATATTAACGGGTGGCACAGTGATTGCGCCCCGTCAGGCGGGGGAGACTGAATATATCTTTAATATAATTAACTTTTGAAAGATTAATAATTCATTGTTAGGCAGGGCTCTCTTTCCCTTTTGCCCCGTTAAAAGACGCTGACTGCCCCGAAATTACAAATATATCCTCCAGTCTCTCGCTCATCCACAGCCAGAATATCGCCTGCTCTGCAACCCCCAGAGATGAACGCCCAACGAAATAACCCATATCCTCTTGACAAATAATTTTCATTAAGTTTATAATTATAGTTCAGTATTTGGCTGCCCCCACCCCATTGGAGATAGAAACTGAAGAGCCCGTCGCCAAATAGGGATTATCGAGTTAATATCGAGGGAATCCCATTATTTCTGAAACTTAATAAATTTAGGAGAAACCATGAGAAAAAAAATTAACCTTTCAAGTCTTACCAATTTAGAAATGAAAAACACAAAGGCCGGCTACGAAATCCCGGAAGTCTGCATTACCCCGAGTTGCGGCTGCCTATGTTGCTATGAAGGAAGCGGTGGATCCAGCTCAAGCGTCAATTGCTCTGCCAATCATTTAGGCGGACAAATGAGCTATCCTTGCTAAGCTCTGGATGTAAAAATTGTTACACAGAGAGAACATGTAGGCGGACAAATGAGCGAGCCTTGCCCTCAATGAGCTTCAATTAGTAAAGCTCAAAAACATTTTGGCGGCGGGGCTTTTTTCGGAAAGCCCCGGCCCCGGTTAATGGCGATTTATCCGAAGCCAGTCTCGACACGCTTTTCACTCCTGGCGCATGAAGTAATACTCCAGGTCCGCGAGGCGGATCTCGATCGGAAGTTTTGTTCCGTTTAGAAGAGTGGTGGGGGTATCGGTGATGTTGTTCATCTTTGTCCAGTCGTGATAATGCCTCAGAATCCGGTCTGCCGCTTCCTGGTTACCATTGCAGGATTCCTGGAATGGCTGAAGCCATTGATCGATTTCTTTTTTGGTTTTACGACGGGAGGGCAGGAACCAATCATCCAGAACTTGCACCGCCTCTACCCGCTTGCCTGCTAAAAGAAGCTCCATCATCGTTCTGGCCACGCGGTAGTTGTGGTACTTTTCTCTATCTATGTCATCGAGTAATTTGCTATCCAGTAACAGTCGCACCCGCGCGTTGAGGACCGGATACTTGTCCATCAAGCGCCGGGTTTCCTGGAATATAGTGCGACAATATCCACAATCGAAGGTCAGAATCAATGTCAATGTAACCGACGCGTCTTCGGGGCCGAATTTGATCTCAGGAAATTCCTGCTGCATATCCATTTTGTCGCTGGAGATCAAAAGCGACTCAATCACTTTGGGATTCCGCCTCAAACGCATGAGTTCCCGCTCATGCATCTCCAAAACACGTGAATTGCCTAAAAGTTGACGCAGGAACAACCAGATCGACAATGGGAACAGGAAGCCGGGAATCACGGCCAGAGGAGGATTCGCAGGCAAATCGAGAACCCCTTCTCCTAAAAACGAATGCAAAAACCCGAACTCCACCCAGAAGACCGCCTGCACAGTCAAACATAACCAGCACCAGGTCTTCAAGACAATTCCCTGGTAGGCCACAGAAAAAAGTGTATAAGGCAGGGTCATGACATTCAATAACGCCAGCGCGATGAATGTCGAATGCAATTCGCCGAAATAAGCTGCGAAGAATATGCTGAAAAGACCGCCGGAAAAGTAAAGCAAACCAAGATCCGTCATGGGGATACCGAGAATCTTTCCTGCCGGAGATGAAATAACGCCATGGCAATTGATCTTTCCGTGCGTTGGGCACACTTGCCGCGCCACTTTGCCGAAACCGATGCTCACGAAGTATAGTAGGATGCAGGCGATCAATCCGATTGTCTTGACCGCCAGGACTGGTATCAGCCCCGGCAAGAGAGTTTCGCCTCTCAAGGCGGGAACCATGACCAATACCGACAAGACAACCAGCAAAACCGGAACCAGGACATTACGCAGCCGAAGGAGCCTCTCCTTCCACAATTCGGCCCGGTAATTCCTCTCTCCCGCTCCCGGTACCGGAGACGCGATGAGGGCGATCCCCGTCCAATTATCTATAAACTCTTCGGAAGTCATCGAAATAGGCTTCTTTCCAGGATGCTTGAGATAGACCTCTCCTCCCTGGATTTTTTTCAGAATGACACACCGGTTGCCGTTCATCAATGCGATGCATGGGAAGTCGGCATCGGTCATTTGGTCAAGAGTCACTCGAATCGCTTCGTTCTCCACTCCCCATAGCCGGAGAGCCTCGGAAACCACCAGTAATCCCGGGGTATCAGGGTGATGATGAATTGTTTTTTCGATTGTCCTCTTCGTAACTGGAACATTGAGAATATGCAAAAAATCTTCGGTCAATGCGGTCCATTGGTCCTTCATGGTTTCTCCTTTTTGATAGGGTCAATTAATTTTGACTATAACAAACTCTAGCATTGAATGTCAAGATGCAAATATATGCCAACAGAATATGCCCTGCGAAGAGTTGACAAATGTTTTTCAAAAATAATATAATAATAATTTACAAGACATGATTTTAATTGAATATACATTGCACTCTACGTTATTAGCTTTAGAATTCAGGAACAGAGCCGCTCAATTTTTTTTCGGATGAGACATATGCCCCACCGTCAAATACAGAGCACCCAGTAATTGTTCGGGAATCCCATGTCGCGAAACTATATAAAAAAAAGGAGAAAACATGAGAAAAAAAATCAATCTCACACATCTAACCAATTCTGAAATGAAAAATACCAAAGCTGGAATCGATCCGGTTTGCATCACGCCGAGTTGCGGCTGCCTTTGCTGCTATGCAAGTAGCGGTGGCTCTTCAACAGAAAATAACTGTTCCGGGAATCATGCAATTCAGGGCGATAGCTACCCTTGCTAATATTCTCACGCTTATTTTGCTGACAGACATTAATTGAGAATTTTCGGCGGCGGGGCATATTTTGATTGCCCAACGATTCGTTACCAAAGAGGAAATAAACAATGGCAAAAATGATAAAAGGTTGGTCGCTCTTCGATACTGACCGGAACAACAGATATTT
The DNA here is from genome assembly GCA_024644125.1 of Candidatus Aminicenantota bacterium. GTDB lineage: Bacteria > Acidobacteriota > Aminicenantia > UBA2199 > UBA2199 > JAHELQ01. The sequence goes on from JAHELQ010000087.1 coordinate 7,097, forward strand.
TTACGATAAGGTGAAGCAGAGAGTGCAGTTATGCCATCCGCTGTTGCACTTTATTCTCAAATTGTATGACAAAGGAATCGATCCTGCAAATTGGATCGCGGGCTTCGACAGCGATCCGGTGGAGATCGACGGTTTGGGACGGTTTCCCAGAGACCAAATCGACTATTATTACCGGAAGTTCAGACTCTTGCATGAGAATGGGTACTTCGCCGACATCGACCTTGAAAAACGTCTCAGCGGACGAATCACTCCTCAGTTGATCGAACAGACTCTCGCCAATGTGACCCAGGTGACATTCGAAGTGACGGATCGATGCAATCTTCGTTGTAAATATTGCGGATATGGAGAGTTTTACGATGATTACGATAAACGGGAAGGCCGCGATTTGCCGGTGGAATCCGCTCGGCGATTGCTGGACCATTTGCTCGAGTACTGGAATTCCCCACTAAACCAATCCCATCAGCGCAACATCTTCATTAGTTTTTACGGCGGCGAGCCGTTACTCAATATCGGTTTCATCAAAGAAATCGTGGACTACGTAACAAATCTCGGACTCAAATACAACCCATTCACCTTCAATATGACGACCAATGGATTGTTGGTGAAAAAACACATGGCTTTTCTTGTCGAACACCAATTCAAAATTCTCATCAGCCTGGACGGTAACGAGGCCAACAACGGGTACCGGATCACGCAGGACGGAAGTCCGGCTTTCCCACTGATAATGGAGAACATCGAAGCGTTGCGGGAAAAATACCCGGACTACTTTGAGCAATACGTCAATTTTAACTCGGTCCTGCACAACAAAAACTCTATCGAAGACATCTATGGCTTCATCAAGTCCCGGTATGGGAAACTCCCCACTATCGGTCCGCTGAACAACACTGGAATACGGAAAGACAGGGAAGACGAGTTTTGGGCTACATATAGGGACTTTGATTCCAGCCTTCGGGCCAGCGATAAATCCTCGGCCATCAAAAAGGATATGTTTGTCAAATTGCCGAATGTGACGGAATTGGCGATTTTTCTATTCGAAAACAATCATTTCACCTTTGAGGATTACAACGACTTTTTATTCCCAAAAAGCGAAGGGACATGGATTCCCACCGGTACCTGCATTCCATTTTCCAAAAAAGTCTATGTAACCACTCACGGGAAAATACTGCCATGCGAAACCTCCGGCCACCAGTTTTTCCTGGGACAGGTCACCCCCGCCGGAGTTAAATTGGATTGCAAGGCGATCTCAGACAAATACAACAATTATTTCGACAAGATGAAAAAGCTCTGCACCGTCTGCCACAAAACAGACCGTTGCAAGCAGTGCATCTTCCAGTTGGATACCATCGACGACGAAAATCCCATCTGCACCGGTATCATCAGCAGTGGGAACTATGCGAAAAACATCGGCGCCATCGTCTCCAACTTCGAAAAAGATCCTGAGATCTACAACCGGTTACTCAAAGAGGTCAATTTTGAATAAACAAGACGATCAAAAAAAATACTGGTACTCGATCGAAACTTATATCCACATAGCCGTCAAGAAGGAGGAGCTCCTGCTCTACAATCCTTTGAACGGAGAGATACTGGAATATACAAGGCAAAACCATCAGCCGGTCTTCAATCTGGTCTCACGACTGTTATCTCCAAAAAACCTGTTGGTGGTTCCACTAAGTCGAAAAGAGCTCGTATTACCGGTCGTCGCAGCATTCATCGCAGACACCCGGCGGTTGTTCATGGGAGAATTGATCGAAACATCCTTCTCATCCGGAAAGCCTGTTCAAATGATGCCGGTTCTGGCCATTAAAAAAGACGCGCAAAAGCTGAAACACGACCCGGATCGATCCGCTTCCGAGGAGGCGATGAAGTTCCTCAACCACATTTCCATTTACCTCAACGGAGCCTGTCCCCAGAATTGTGGGATTTGCGGCAATGGGTACAGACAGTTTCTTTGCTGCGCAAAATCCCGGCACGAGTTGAGCTTCGAAGCCCTCGATGAGTTATTGCGGGAGTTATCTGGAAGCACCATTCGTAGACTGGATATTCTGGGAGGGGATATTTTCAGCCATTCACGTTATGAGGCGATGATGGAGATAATTCTGCGCAATCCAGCGGTAAAAACGTTCCATGTCCACTACTTGAATCTAGCCAATGTAATCGAAGCGAAGCGGGATTCGCTGCTTCTGTCGTTATCCTCGCCTTCCAGCCGGTTAAAACTAATGGTTACGTTCCCATTGGATCATTCGAAGCTGGATTCGTGTATCGAGACGGCGAAGCGTCATGGGAATTCCATCGAGGTGAGCTTCGTCATCCAATCGGAAAAGGAATTCGCTGAGGCGGAAGCGGCCATCGAACGCTTCGGTATTTCAAATTCCGCCTATCAGCCCTACTTCAACGGTGAAAATCTGGAATTTTTCAAAGAGAATATTTATTCCCTCAAAGAAGAAATCCTCGAATCACGTCCGCAACCACGGGAGATCTACGGCAATCAAAAGATCAATCGAATCAATTTCGGCAGCCTGACAGTGACATCCGATAGATGCGTCTATGCCAATGTCAACACGAAGCGTCTTGGAAGGATTGGAACCGATTCCGTGTTCACTATGGCGGGAAAGGAACTTGAAAACGGGAAAAACTGGCTCAACATCCGCTCCCAGGTAACACCTTGCAAGAGCTGCACCTTCTGCGCTTTGTGCCCCCCAATCAACAACTTCTCCGCCGCCATCGGCAGATACGATTTATGCTTCAAAACGATGTGACGGATCGTGTAATCAGGGGCTCAACCTGCAACAGCGAGCCCCTGATCGATTATTTGCTTTCCAATTGTTCGATGCGTTTTTCGAGTTTTTCGATGGTTTCCTGCTGTTTCTGAACGACTTTGGTCAGGACCGCTACGATATCCATTGGACTGGTTGTTTTATGGTCTTTCATAGCCACCAATTCCGGGACTTCCTCGGCGATGAAACCAACATATTTGTCATCTTTTTCTATTTTATAGTTGTATTTCACCGGGTTGAGTTTTTTCAGAGTATCGATCGCTTCATCGGATGAAAGAGTCTGAATATTTTCCTTGAGCGTGATACTGGAGGCATTGGTCCAGACACCGGCAATCGTACAGGATGCGCCGTTGCCAAGCAAGAGACTGCCATCGGTTTTCAAATTGAGAGCCATCAACTGGTTCACCATAAATTTCACTGGATGATTGGTCTGGGAACCGATGTTCACTACATTTTCCTTGGCGGTCATCTGGGCGATGGCGCCGTCGGTCCGTTCCAATATCATTTGTACATCATCACCAGTGTCTTCGATTTCAAAAGCCACTGACGGGGACCAGGTACCAATACCCACCCTACCGTCGGACTTGAGACAAAGGGTGCTCGACGGAGTGCCGGGCTGGATACGGAACGGCAACGCGGAACCGTTGGTGGCGTCACGAATGAAGAAGTTTGATTCGTTGCCGGCGATATCCCAGGTCTGGGCTGTCCAACCGCCGGAGCTATCCTGTTCCAATCTCAACGTAGGAGTATCACTGTCTTTGACATGAAGTTCCACAACCGGAGTCGAAGTCCCGAATCCAACTCTGCCGTAATCTTCCACATACAACGAATTGGCAGGAGCGCCCGCTTCAATTTTGAAAGGAGTGGTTCCTCCATCCACATCATCGACGGCAAAATAACTGGCGCCGCCATTGGTTGAATCATTGATGGTAATCCGCCATGAATTGGTGGGATAACTGTCGGTATAACTGGAATCGTCAAAATGAATCCGAAGGTTATGCTCTTTCAGGCGAATGGTGTCAAGATCGAACGATTCGCCGTCCACGCAATCAAAACCGACACAGAGACTACCGGTGACGATGACATCATCGTAATGGAGGACATCGTCGGGGGTATTGACTGTTTCGCCCGTCTCAGACGGGATCACGATACTACCACCCATCACCATGAACGTGCCGCTCTGAATGAGAGAACAGGCCCCCGATTCACGACTTATAAGCGTTTGATTCTCGACATCGGCGCCTTCGGGGCGAACCAGGTCTGCCGCAGCCGGGACGATCGTCAACTCATACGAATAAGTCCCATCGATCGCTCCGCCTGGAAGTTGAAGAACAGGATCTGTACCGGAACGGAACTCTTTGTCATATACAATGCCATCTGGAGCGGACACCCGGACCATTAATTTGCTATACGTTACCGTGGGCTGAAAATGAATTGTTTGGGAACCTATAACGACCTTCGCGACCTCTGAGGAATAAATTGTCGCGCACAAGGTCAATACCATAAAAATTGCCGCAACAAACATTGCAACGCTTCCCTTTTTGTTTTTCATACGCCTTTCTCCTTTATAATAACTAAATCTATAGTTTATATAACATAAACCCCAGTTTGATCCAGGCTCGACAAACACAACCGTTGCCTTTCAATCGTTAAACACTAAAATTGTAACTAAAATACTATAAAAATTCAAGGACTTCTATTGCCTGGGAAAGAAACTCTCGCTGGAATAATTACTGGCTCGATGTATCTTTGCCCGGATATACCGGGCAAAGATACTATTCACATAACAACTCAAATTACAAAGACCTATTTTTTATTGTTTTCTTCAACCAGTTTCTTGAGTTCTTCGATGGTCTGCTGCTGTTTCTGTACCACTTTGGTCAAAACCGCCACGACATCCATGGCGCTCATACCTTTACGGTCTTTGGTGGCAACCATGTCGGGAACTTCTTCTGCGATGAAGCCGAGATATTCTTCATCTTTTTCCGCTTTATAGTTATATCTGACCGGATTGAGTTTTTTCAATGTGGCGACCGCGTCTTCCGTGGAAATATCGCGGATGTTTTCTTTTAATTCAATACTCGACGCATTTGTCCAAACGCCGGCTATGGTACAGGATGCGCCGTTGCCGAGAAGCAAACTGCCATCAGTTTTCAAATTGAGGGCCATTAACTGATTCACCATGAATTTTACCGGATGATTGGTCTGGGAACCGATATTGACGACGTTTTCCTTGGCGGTCATCTGGGCGATGGCGCCGTCGGTCCGTTCGAGTACGAACTGGACATCTTCGCCGGTCTTTTCAACTTCCAGATCAACAGCCGGAGACCAGGTTCCGATTCCGACATTGCCGTCCGCTTTCAGACACATCGTGTTGGAGGGGGTGTTGGGCTGGATGCGGAATGAAAGTTTGGAGCCATTGGTAACGTCGCGGATAAAGAAGTTGGTTTCGTTGCCTGCCAGATCCCAGGATTGGGGAGCCCAACCGCTGGATCCGTCCTGATCCAACCGGACAGTTGGACTATCGCCATCGACAATATGCAATTCCACATAAGGAATCGATGTTCCGAGGCCGACACGCCCATAATCTTCAACATACAACGCATTGTTGGGGGCTCCAGTCTCAATCTTGAACGGAGTACGATTGTTGGTGGCGTCCTGTATGGAAAAATAACTGCCGCCGCCACTGGTGGTGTCATTGATCACGATGCGCCAATCGCCCGTTGGAAAGGTCCCGATACTGGTGTCTTCAAAATAAAGGCGCAAATTGTTTTCCTTTAATTTCAACGTATCATAACCGAACGATTCTCCGTCGATACAGTCAAAACCGATACAAAGACTGCCGGTGATAATCACGTCGTCATAATGCAGGACATCCAGTGGGGTGTTGACAGCTTCTCCGCCCGCGGTCGGGATCACGATACTCCCTGCTTGCACCATAAAGCTTCCTCCCTGAACCAGAGGCTCGACTCCAGGTTCGCGGCTAATCAATTTGGAACCAACCGCATCGGCGCCTTCGGGACGAACCGCGGCGCTGCCAACAGGAATCACTCTCAATTCAAAATTGTAAGACCCGTCAATTGCGTTTCCGGGAAGTTGAAGAACCGGATCCGCTCCAGCGAGAAACACTTTTTCATACACTGCGCCGTCGGGGGCCGAAACCCTTACGAGCAGTTTGCTATAAGATACGTTGGGCTGAAAATGAATGGCCTGGGATCCCAGGATCACTTCCGCCACATCCGAGGCGACAATCGCCATACACAAAGTTAGCATAAAAAATACGACAGCAACAAATGTTGCAACTGTTCCTTTTTTGTTATACATCTATTATCTCCTTTTTTGAAAAAATATATATTGAAGATATATATCACTTACCAGATCAACCAATAGCACAAAAAATACCCTTCCGTTGTTCATAGACGATATTAAAAATACCCTGCATCTCAATATTAAACAAAACAATAGAATAAATCAATAGGTTTGCGAAATATAAATCATTTTTCGCATTTCATACACCTGTTAGCAACAAAAAATAGAAAACGCCATGGAGATTCATGAAACGCCACCAGGTCACCTATCCCATGTGAAATCCTTATTTGTTGTTTTCCTTAATAATTTTTTTGAGCTCCTCGATGGTCTCCTGCTGCTGCTGGACCACTTTGGTCAACACAGCCACGACATCCATGGCGCTCATACCTTTACGGTCCTTGGTTGCGACCATATCGGGAACATCTTCGGCGATGAAGCCGAGGTATTCCTCATCTTTTTCCGCTTTGTAATTATACCTGACTGGATTCAGTTTTTTCAAAGTGGAGACCGCGTCTTCCGTTGAAATATCGCGGATGTTTTCCTTCAGTTCAATACTCGAGGCATTGGTCCAAACACCGGCGATGGTACAGGATGCGCCGTTGCCCAGAAGCAAACTGCCATCGGTTTTCAAATTGAGAGCCATCAACTGGTTAACCATGAATTTCACCGGGTGATTGGTCTGGGAGCCGATATTGACGACATTTTCCTTGGCGGACATCTGGGCGATGGCGCCGTCGGTCCGTTCCAATATAAACTGGACATCTTTTCCTGTCTTTTCCACTTCCAGATCCACCAGGGGGGCCCAGGTTCCGATACCGACATTTCCATCAGCTTTCAGGCACAATGTGTTCGAAGGAGTGCCAGGCTGGATGCGGAACGAGAGTTTGGAGCCATTGGTGACATCGCGGATAAAGAAGTTGGTTTCGTTTCCTGCCAGATCCCAGGATTGGGCGGCCCAACCGGAGGAACCGTCCTGGTCCAACCTGACCGTGGGACTGTCGCCATCGACGATATGCAGTTCCACATACGGCACCGCCGTACCGAGTCCGACTCTACCGTAATCTTCGACATACAATGAGTTGTTGGGAGCGTTGGCTTCCACTTTAAAAGGAGTTTTACTATTGGTGGCATCCTGGATGGCAAAATAATTGCCGCCGCCGCTGGTAGTATCGTTGATCACAATCCTCCAGTCAACGTCTGGAAACGTAGTCAAACTGGTATCCTCAAAATAGAGCCGC
>JAHELQ010000546.1 GCA_024644125.1 Candidatus Aminicenantota bacterium
CCCGTTTGAGTTGGTAGCGGTATTTGTTCAACTGGTTCTGGATGTAGTCTGGACCAACCTTGAGGATGATCTTGTTGGCGTCGATCATGATGATTTTAGCCACCGGGCGGCCGGTTTGCTCCAGACGGCGGCATACCTCGAACGCCAATTTGCCGCCTGCGGACCAACCGATGAGGATGATGGGATCGATGAGGTTCATCCCCTTCATCTGGCGGACGAATTCGCCGATGAGCCGCTCGTTACCCACCAGAGGCTCGCCTTCCATGGACTCGTAGATCATGTTGAAGAGGTAGATGGGGTGTTGCACCAGATTGGCCAGCCGGTGAAAGTCGAAGGCGAAGCCGATCATGGGCGGGAAGCAGACGATGGTGCAGGTTTGGGAGTATTGGTTGTTAATGCGGTAAAAGCCAGTGTTATTCTGCCGCGAGAGTTCGTCGCCATTGGAGATGAAGGAGCAGTAGCTTCGAATGGTGGGATAATTGAACAGGTCTTTGAGCACAGGTTCGCTATCGAGCCGGCGTCCAATCTCGTGGAGCAGGCGGATGGCTTTGAGAGAATCGCCGCCCAGGTCGAAGAAGTTGTCGGTGGCGCCGAGCCGTTTTTTCCCCAGGACTTTCTTCCAGATCACTGTCATCTTTTTCTCGAGATCAGTGGCCGGCGGCTCGATGGTTTGTGGCGACGCTGACTCGATGGCCTGGATGGTCGGAAGGGCATTGCGGTCGATCTTGCCGCTGGGGGTGAGGGGGAACGAATGCAGATGCGCGAACTGGGCGGGAATCAGGGCCTTCGCAAGATGGTTCGCCAGGAATTGGCGCAACATCGAGGGAGGAATCTCTTCTGGAGCCAAGTAGAAGGCGGCCAGAGACACGACCTGTCCCCGGTCCCATTGGGGGAGAACCACCGCCTCGCGAATCTCAGGATGGCGTTTGAGGGCGCTCTCGACTTCGCCGGGCTCCACCCGGATGCCCCGCAGCTTGATCTGGTTATCCAATCGTCCCAGGAAGCGGAGTTCGCCGGATTCCAGAAAGACCCCGCGATCGCCGGTACGGTACATGCGGGAGTCTTGACTCCCGGCGAAAGGGTCGGGTAAGATGACTCGTTGCGTGAGGGTGGGATTGTTTTGATAACCGCGGGAGACTCCGGGACCGCCGATATAGATCTCCCCCACCACGCCGCGGGGGACAGGCCGGCGTTCGTCGTCCAGAAGGAAGAGCGTGTAGTTGGGCAACGGTCTGCCTATCGGAAGCGATTCCTCCTCGGTGCCGGACAATGCATAATGGGATGCCACCATGCAGGTTTCGGTGGGGCCATACATGTGGACGATGGCGGCTTCGGTAAAACACCCTTTGAGGCGGCGGGCGGTCCTGGGATCCAGCGCTTCGCCGCTGGAGAACAAGTAACGAAGCCGCAGCTCCGCTTCTGTGTCGTCCAAAACCGAGAGTATTTCGCCGCAAAGAACCGGGGCCGCGTACAATACGTCGATGCGGCAGCGGATAAGATACTGGACAAACCGGTCAACCCTCTCGATGGCGGGGATGATGTGGAGGGCGGCGCCGATGGTGAGGGGCAGGAAGATCTGCCGCAACGAGGCATCGAAGGTGAGTTCGGAGGTGAGGATAAAATTCCAGTTGGGATCGAGGGGAAATTGGCGGTGGTGGCCGTAGATAAAATTGGCGATATTGCGGTGAGACGCCAGGATGCCTTTGGGCCGGCCGGTGGAGCCTGAGGTGTAGACCACATAGGCCAGGGAATCATCCGTCGCTTCATTGTGCGAATCCAGACTGCCGGAATAGAGGAAGCCGGGGATGTCGTTATCGCGAAGCACTAGTTTGCAGTTGCTATCGGCTACGATAACTGCTGCCCGCGAGGCGGTTTCGTTGGGGTGGACGGCTACGAAGGCGGCGCCAGATGTCATGATGCCGAGGATAACAGCCGCTATTTTTTCGGACTTTTCCATTTTAAAGCCTATGCGGTCTTCGGCCACGACGCCATATTCTTGCCGCAGCCAGCCGGCGATGGCACAAGACCATCGGGAGAAGGTGGCATAGGTCACGTGGCGCCCGGCGCAAACCAGGGCGACGGTATCCGGTGTTTTTTCCGCCTGCCGATGCACGGCTCGATGAAGAGTTCGCCCTTCGGGTAGCGGGAGTGGGTTGTAATTCCACTCCTCCAGTAAGAGGCGTCGCTCCTGGGGAGAGATATAATCCAATTCGTGAAGCGGGCAACCGGGATTCTCGACAACGGCTTCGGCCATGGTCTCAAAATAGCCGGCCATCCGCTCCATCCGGGATGTGAAGAAAAGATCGGTGTTGAAGTTCAATTGCAAGAATAGGGCGTCGTCGATTTCATTGAAATAAAAGGTCATATCAAATTTGCTGACCGACGACGCGCCGTCCAGTCGCGACACCTGGACGCCGCTCATGCCGTCGCCCTCCTTGCCGCCGGTTTCCTGGTTTTGAAGCACCAGTAGCACGTCGAAGAGGGGAGAACGGGACAGGTCCCGTTTGAGATGCAATTGCTCCACCAGGAGGTCGAAGGGGTGGAGTTGATGCTCGAACGCGCCGAGGGCTGTCTCTTTGACCCCCTCCAGGAGGCGGGAGAACGGTAGGTGCGGCTCCATGCGGGCCCGGAGGGCCAGGGTGTTGAGGTACAGACCGATCTGCCGTTCCAGGTCTTTGTGATGGCGGCCGGCAATAGGAGAGCCGATCACGATGTCGGTCTGCCCCGACTGGCGGTGGAAGAGCGAATAGAGAATCGACAGGAGCGTCATAAACAGGGTAGCCCCATGGCGGCGGGCCAGGGTCTGGAGTTTTCGCGTCAGTTCTTTTGAAAAAATCCGGCCGCAATTGGCGCCGTTGAAGGTCTTGATGGCGGGGCGGGGCTTGTCTGTGTGAAGCTCCAGCACCGGGACATCACCCTTGAATAAGTCGAGCCAGAACTCCCTGTGCCTGTGAAGCCCGCTGTCCGATAATTGTTTATGCTGCCAGACGGAATAGTCGGCATATTGAATAATCAGCGGCGGAAGCTGAGGATTCGCTTCTGGGGTTTGCGGCGGTTGATTGTACAACGAGAGCACCTCGTCGATCAAGATTGCCATCGACCAGCCGTCGGCGATGATGTGGTGCAGGGTGAACAGAAAAATATAGCGGTTGCATGCCACCCGCAGCAAACGGGAGCGGAACAATGGGCCGGTGGAGAGATTGAAGGGGGTGATACTGTCGCGGGCCGCCATGTCGCGAGCAGCGGCTTCGCCGCCGTTTTCCCGCAAGTCGTCGAAGTGCAGGACCGGTTCGAAGGCCCCGGCGGGGATGATTTTTTGCCGCGGCTCCCCCGCCCAATCGACGAATATGGTTCGCAGGCTATGATGGCGGGTCATGATGAAGCGAAGCGTCTCCTCCAACCGTTCCCGATCTAGCGATCCTTCGAAAATATAGGCGCCGGGCATGATGTAGGCGGTTTGTTGCCCCTCCAGTTTATCCAGGATCCACAGCCTTTTTTGGCCATGGGACAGGGGGTAGTGCTCCATGGCCTCGGCGCGGGGAATGGCCGCGAAGGTTTGTTCCTGCGCCCGGTCCGCCCATTTTGACAGTTCTCTTACGGTTGGATAGAGGAACATGTATTTGAGCGGCAACTTCACCTGTAGATCGCGGTGAACGCGGCTCAACACCTGAGTGGCCTTGAGGGAATGGCCTCCGATCTCGAAGAAGTTCTCGTCGATGCCGACAACCTCTTTACCCAGAACCTCGGCGAAGATGGCGGCGATGGAACGTTCGCTCGGAGTTTGGGGAGCCTGGATGTGTTTTTCGTGCG